>NZ_JARRQY010000020.1:0-66543 GCF_037381185.1 Acidihalobacter sp. | reverse complement strand
TAGTGATCGTGGTTGACGATGGCGTTGCGACCGGCGCTACGTTGCTTGCCGCATTGCGCAGTGTGCGGCGCAGCAAGCCAGAGCGTGTGATAGCCGCGGTGGGTGTAGCGCCTTCCGATACCCTTGCTCGCTTGAATGTGGCTGCGGACGAGGTCGTGTGCCTGGACGCGCCGGTGGATTTCTACGCCGTTGGTGAGTACTACGCGGATTTTTCGGAAGTGAGCGACGCGCAGGTGGTCGATATTCTGCGACGGCATCCAGGCGAGAGAGTTTGAATCCTGCGCATGATCGCTTCAGGCGTCGTATAGCTCCCGTGGATTGTCGACCAGGATGCGCTGCCGGGTTTCGCGGTCGGTGACCCATGCGTCCAGCAGTTCGAATAGACGTCCGTCGTCAGGTACCGCTTGGCGAATTGACGGATGCGGCCAGTCGCTGCCCCAGACCAGTCGGTGTGGGGCGCGCTCCACCAGCGCACGGGCGATGTCGACGGTGCCCGGATAAGGATGTTCGCCCGGCACAAGACGGTACGGCCCTGACAGCTTTGCCCAGCACCGACCGCTTTCAAGCAGGGGCAGCAGTTGTTTCATTGCGGCCGAAGCTATGCCTTCGATTGTGGGGAAGTGGCCCATGTGGTCGATGACGTAAGGTGTCGGCAGACGGGCGAGTCGTGGTGCCAGCGCTGGCAGTTCACGTCCGTCGAGCAGTAGTTGGACATGCCATCCAAGCGGCGCGATCTTACACGCGATGGTTTCCAGCTGATCGAGTGCTGTGCCCCCCATGAACAGGAGATTGAAACGCACTCCGCGAAAACCCAGGGCATGCAGGTTCTGCAGCTCATGCGTTGAAATCCCTGCATCGACTACCGCAACGCCACGCCAGGCACCGTCGGAGCTGCGCAGCGCATCGGCGGTGCAGCGATTGTCGGTGCCATAGATGCTTGGCTGGACGATGACCGCATGTTCGATGTTGAGTGTGGAGAGCATGTTGCGATATGCCTCGAGCGAGGCCGGTGCGGGATCGTAGCTGCGGGTCGGATGCAGCGGATAGCGTTCGACGGGGCCGAAAATATGGGCGTGGCAATCCCACGCGCCAAGCGGTGCCAGCGTTTGGGGTGTGCTGGGAGTCGGGTGGGGCGGTGCGCACTGTGGCAGAGGGGGAGTGTCGGAATCGGTCATCGGATGTCTCTGGAGCCTAGAGATCGCCGCCCGATTGCGCCAGGCGTTCGAATTCGCGGCTGAGCATGGCGAGCCGCGCTTCCCGCACCAGGGGGGCGCGCCGGCGCCAGCGGGTGACTTCGGCAAGATCGATGTCGGCGACGGTCAAGCCGGCTTCGCTGCCTTGAGCCTGCGCCACGGTTTCGCCCGAGGGGGCAACCACGTGCGAGCCGCCCCAGTAGTTCAAGCCGTGCTCATGTCCGACGCGGTTGACGAAGATCACGTAGCTTTCATAGATACGCGCGTGGAAGCGGACGATTTCATACCAGTAACTGTTGTTGACAACACCGTCCGAAGTTGGTTTTTCGGAGCTGTTGGTGGGAATGATGAGCAACTGGGCGCCGTCCTGCACCGCGATGAACGGAAGTACCGGCTGCCAGGCATCGTTGCAAATCAGCATCGCCGCATCGCCGTGGCGGGTGGAGAAGCTGCGCATGTGTTGGCCGGGGCTGAAATGTTTGCGTTCCTCGAAGGGACCGTAGTTCGGCAGATAGAGTTTGCGGTGAACGTGCACCAGTTCGTCAGCCTGGGTGTAGGCCGCGCTGTTGTAGGAGCGATGTCCGGCGTCCTCGTGAAATCCGAAGACCAGAGACAGCTCGCCGGCCGCCTGCAGCAGTGACCGGATCCGCGGATCATCGGGCCGCAGCGAGACGTCCTCCTCCACTTTTCCGATCGCGTAGCCGGTAAGCGTCAGTTCCGGAAATACCAATAGGTCGACGTCCTGGAGGAGCGCCTGCTTTATCAGGTCGTGCATGGTGGCGAGATTGCTCTCGATGTCACCAAGCAGGCAGTCCATTTGTCCCAAGCCTATGCGCATTGCGTCGTTTCTCGCCTTTATCGTTTATGCGTAGTCCCGTCGGGACCATCCGGCGGGACTACGCATGTTTCTACTTGATGAAGTGATGGGCTACCAGGAACTGGTGCGCCACCTGCTGCGGGAATTTACCATCCACGTCGACCTCTTTGTTGAGTTCCTGCATGGTCTTCATGGTCAGCGCCTGGGACACCGGACGGAACAGCTTCGCAAGTTGCGGATAGCGCTTGTAGACCTTGTCGCGGATGGTCAGCGCGGCGTAGTAGGGCGGGAAGAAGTGCTTGTTGTCCTGCAGCAGCACGAGCTTGAGCGCCTTGATGCGGCCATCCGTGGTGAACACATCGCCGAAGTTGCAGCGCTGACCCTGGGCGACCTGCTGGTAGACCAGGGACTCCTGCAGGATGTGCACGTTCGCCTGGGGCAGGTGCCAGCCATAGGTCTTGTCGAGTCCGGGGAGGCCGTCATCGCGCTGGGAAAACTCGTTGCCCACGCAGAAGGACGCGGCCTGCGGATGCTGCTTGATCAGCTGGCCGATGTCGCTGAACGTCTTGAGATGGTATTTCGCAGCCGTCTTGGCATTGGTGACGAGTCCGTAGCTGTCGCTGAAGTTCGCGGGGTGCAGCCACTTGATGCCGTTCTGTTTCAGGTCCTGCGCGGCGACCTGCTTGTACAGGTGGGCCTGTCCGTTGGCGCTGGTGTGGTCCAAATAGCTGATCCAACCGGTACCGGTGTATTCCCAGTACATGTCGATCTTGCCCGAGGTCAGCGCCTTGCGCACGGCATTGGAGCCGGCCATGCCAATCTGGTTGTTGACGTGGGCGCCGGCGGCCTGCAGCAACTGCATCGTAATCTGGCCGAGGATGAGCTGCTCGGTGAACTCCTTGGAGCCCACTGTGAAGGTGGCACCTGACAGGTCGACACGTTGCGCCAGGGGCTTCTCCGCCCAGGCCGGAGTGGCGATGCAGGTTAAGGCCGCCAGCGCGAATGCGATGACGGCGGATACGCGTTTATGTGTGAGCTGCTTCATATTCCCCTCGTAGTGGTAGGGCCAGGGGCGGAATGCCCCGGCCGTTGGGACGATGCCCGTTGGGCGTCTGTCTCCATGGTGCCGCGCGCGTAGTGCCTCTTGCGGACGCTGGCGCGGCTTCTCCTCCTGGTTGATCGTGTGTTTACAGGCCTTTGGGCCGCAACAGTTCCTCCGCGATCCCTGCGAGCCAGTCGACGGACAGTGCCAGCACCGCCGAGAGAGTGCTTCCGGTGACCAGGATGCTGGTGCGCCCGAGATTGTTGCCGGTGACGATGAGCTGTCCGAGGCCGCCGGCGCCAACGAACGTGGCCAGCGTGGCGGTGCCGACGAGGATGACGAGCGCGGTACGTATGCCGGCCAGCATGACGGGGATCGCCAGCGGCAGTTCGACGCGCAGCAGCACCGAGGCGGAACTCAAGCCCATGCCGCGCCCGGCTTCGACGTATGCGGGGTCGATCTGCTCCAGGCCGACCATGGTGTTGCGCAGCACCGGCAGGATCGAGTACAGCACGAATGCGGCGACCGCAGGCCAGAAACCCAGGCCATAGAAGATGGCGATCAGGACCAGTACGCCGATGGACGGAACCGCCTGGCCGATGTTGACCACGCTGATGATCGGCGTGGTCAGGCGCCGCGCGTAGGGCCGCGTCAGCAGTATTCCCAGCGGAACGGCGATGGCTACGACCAGTATCGCGGAGACCACGGTGATGGCGATCTGCTGCGACAGCAAGTGACCGATGACGGCCGCGTTGAGACTGCGACGCTCTATGCTGTCGAGCTGCATCCCGTCGATCCAGATGTACAGTGCGATGCATACGCCGGTCAGGGCCAGCGGCATGTAGAAATGCCTGCGCCAGCGCTGCAGCCAGCCGTTCGGCGTGGACCCGACGGCAAGGCTGTCCGATGCGCTGCTCATGAGATTTCACCGGCGTCGCACGGCTCGTAGCGGCTGTGCATGTTAAGCGTGCGCAGCGCATGGCGCATGTCCGTGAAGTCGAGCATGCCGCAGGGGGTGTCTTCGTGATCGACGACGACCAGTCGGTCGTTGTCGCTGGTTAGCATTTTGTCCAGGGCGTCGCGCAGCGTGGCGTCGCGATGAATGGTGTCCGTAGGTTGGACGTCAGCCGCGGCAGCGACTTCCCGCAGACCGATGTCGCAGACGCGCGACAGTGCCAGACGTTTGAGCATTGCACCGCTACCGGTCAGATCGCGGACGAAGTCGTTGGCCGGGGCGGTGAGTATGCGCTCGGGAGTGTCGTATTGGATAATGCGCGAGCGTTCGCCGAACACCGCAATACGATCGCCCATCTTGACCGCTTCGTCGATGTCGTGGCTGACGAAGACGATGGTCTTGCGGATGCGTTCCTGCAGGCGGAGAAATTCGTTCTGCAGCCGTTCTCGCGTAATCGGGTCGATGGCGCCGAAGGGTTCGTCCATCAGCAGTACGGGAGGGTCGGCGGCCATCGCGCGGGCCACGCCGACGCGCTGTTTCTGTCCGCCGGACAGCGCCTTCGGGTAGCGGCGGCCGTATTCCAGGGGGATGCCGATCAGGTCCAGCAGTTCGTCCACGCGGCGGGCAATGCGGGCCTTGTCCCAGCCAAGCAGACGCGGAACCACTGCGATGTTGTCGGCGATGGTCATGTGCGGAAACAGACCGATCTGCTGGATGACGTAGCCGATGCGCCTGCGCAGTTGATCGGGGTTTACGTGGCTGACGTCCTCTCCTTCCAGGAAGATGCGTCCGGAAGTCGGTTCGATCAAGCGGTTGATCATCTTCATGGTGGTGGTCTTGCCGCAGCCCGACGGACCGACGAAGACGACGATTTCTCCGCTATGGATGTTCAGGCTGAGATTGTCCACGGCAGCTACGTCGTGCCCGGGGAATCGCTTGCACAGTTCTTCGAGGCCGATCATGACCTCTTCGCTGGTGGTTTGCTTTCGGTCAGTCATGCATTCCTCGGGGTGTGGTGAGCCAGCCGAACAAGGCCAGGCATAGATCGAAAACAACGGCCAGAATCACGATGCCCAACGTTCCGCTCAAGGCCAGGTCGAAGCCCTGAGCGGTACCCAGGCGGGCGAGACCGGTGAAGATGTTCTTGCCCAGGCCCGGGCCGTTGACGTACGCGGCAATGGCGGCGATGCCGAGAATAATCAGCGTCGCGACGCGGATGCCGGTGATGATCACCGGCCAGGCGAGCCGCAGCTCCACGTGCCAAAGGATCTGGCGCGACGTCATCCCCATGCCGCGCGCGGACTCGGTAATTGCCGGATCGACCCCGCGCAATCCGACGATGGTGTTACGCAGTATCGGCAGCAGGGCGTACATCACCAGGGCGGTGACCGTGGGCGGGTAGCCGAGGCCTAGGATGGGAATGAACAGGCCGAACAGGGCGAAGGAGGGGATGGTGACGAAGATGTTGGCTATGGTCAGCGCCGCGTTGGCGGGCTGGCGGGTTCGGTACAGGGACACGCCCAACATGACGGCGATGATCGATGCGATGATGATCGAAATCGTGACGACCACGATGTGTTCGATGGTCAGGCCCAGTAGATGCGGCCAGCGGTACTGCAGGTAACTGTAGAACTGCCCGGCTGAGATCATCGGTCAGGCTCCGTTATTCGTTATGGCGTTCGGGCTGGGTGCCGCGAGGACGGCGCAAAATGGACTTGCGCCAAGTGTCGCCGGTTCTGGCGGGTGGTTTCCCTCCGGCGTAGATGCCACCGGCCTGCGCAGCCTTTTCCGCTGCGGCAAGACGGGACATGGCCTTGTCGCCGAGTCGGCGCCCCAGTTCGGAGGCGATGCAGTTGATCAGTGCACCGGGGGCTGCGAGCGAACCGACGAAATCCTGAATCGTGCCGCGACTGAATAGGCTGACGTGGGCCAGCGGCAGCAACGGCGACAGCGTGCTGTCGGTAATGCACAGAATGCGTCGGTCGCGGGCATGGGCGAAATGCAGCAGATGTATCAGGTCGGACGGATAGCGGGCGAAGCCGATACCGAGAACGATGTCTGTGTCTTCGAGCTGGGCGATTCTGTCGTATAGCGTTGAATCGGCTTGGGTGTATACCTCGATCCCGGGGCGAATCTTGTTCAAGGAGTAGGCAAGATAGTCGGCTAGCGGTGCGACATAACGGAAACCGAGGATCACCACCTGCTGTGCGTCGTGGAGATTGTCCACAAAGCGTTCGAACTGCGCCTCGGAAAAATTGTGTGCGAGCGCGCGCAGGGTTTCCATCTCCTCGTCAATGATGCGGCGCAGCAATGCCGCTGACGATGTATTGCCGCTCGGCAGGCTTTGCAGCCGCTCGACCCCCGTCAGGTCGATATTGACCTGATCCTGCAGGGCGGCGCGCAGGGCGTCGAAATCTCTGTAACCCAGAGCGCGCGGGAAACGAACGACCGTGGCTAGGCTGACGCCGGCCGCTTCCGCCAGCTCGCGCGTGCTCATGAATGCCGCGTCCAAATAATGTGCTTCGACGAAGCGGGCGACCGCCAGCGTCTTGGGCGAGAGCGTGCTGTGCGCGGCTCTCAAGCGTGTGAAGAAATCACCCTGAGTCGAAGTCATTTGAATCAAATTATTCATGTAGAGTCGTGCTGAACGATAGGGTGCGCTTTTTGGGCTGTCAAGTCCGGCGGTTAATGAGGCGGCGATGGGCTGCATGGAAACAATAAGAATCATATGAGTCTTTTTATTGATAACTAAATTCAATTGAATCATACTGGATTTGGAGTCTACCCCCCAAACCAGAGAAGGTGATTACAGTGAAGGCGCGTGAATGTGAGTTTTACAGCGATGGCGTGCGGCTCGACGGGTTGCTGCAGCTTCCGGATGTGCCCCCGGCCAACGAACGGGGTTATCCTGCGGTCGTGTTCTGTTCCGGTTATCAGGGTCTCAAGGAACTGATTCCGGAAAAGTTCTGGAATGCGCTGACGGCAGCGGGAATCGCCTGCTTCTCGTTCGACTACCGGGGGTTTGGTACCAGCGATGGCGATCGTGGTCGCCTGCTCCCGTCTGAACAGGTCGAGGATGCCCTGAATGGTGTGACCTATCTTCTCGAGCAGCCCGAGATCGATGCCTCCCGCGTGGCCTTGGTCGGCTGGGGATTCGGTGGTGGCGTCGTCGTACAGGCTGCAGCCGAGGATGAACGCGTGGCGGCGGTGGCCTGCCTCAGCGGTATCGGTGACGGAGGCCGGGCGGTGCGCGATTCGCGTACGTATCCGGAGTGGCTGGCGATGCAGGATCGCATCAAGGCCGATCGCGTCCGACGCGTGCTAACGGGCGAAGCGGAGCGGGTCAGTCCCTGGGATATCGTACCGCTCGAGCCGGTTACACGCGCGGACGTGGATCGCGAGATGTATGCCAAGCATGATCGTTTCGGCATAGAAATGTATCTATATTCCGCCGATGCCTATTACCGCTTTCAGCCTGAGAAGGTGGCAGACAAGATCAGTCCGCGGCCGCTGTTGATCATGCACGGCACCCGCAACGGCCTGCATCCGATCGACGAGGCCCGCAGTCTCTACGCGCATGCTGCCGAGCCCAAAGTGCTGGTTGAGCTTCCGGATGCGACGCATCTCGACTGGATCGAGGTCGGACACCCCCTGCATGCGGAAGCCATGCAGGTGTTGACTTCCTGGCTGCAGGAGGCGCTGCCGCATTCGGGGCATGAGCAGCTTGCGGTTTCGGCTGCGGAGCAGGCCGACGCGTCCGTGTTGCGCGCCGTACCATCCACGGCGGGTAACTGAGCATCCGTCAGGTTGCCCGGACCACAGGGGCCCGATAGTCGTTTTCGTAAAGGTCGGCCGTCGCAACTGCGATGACCGACCGTGTTTTTGCCGCTGTGCCGAGTACGTGTGGATGCTTCACAATGTAGGTTTGGCCCGTCCCGTGCCAGCGGCGTTGAACTGATCGATGGGAAATCCGATGGCGAATACGCAATTTTCAACAGATGGCCCGGCAGGGGAGCAGACGGTGGCCGGGGCGTTGGCTACCGAGTTGCGGGGCGTCATCGCGGGAGAAGTGCGTTTCGATTCAGGTAGCCGCGCGCTGTATTCGACGGATGCCTCGAACTACCGGCAGGTGCCGATCGGGGTCGTCGTTCCCCGCACTGTTGACGACATCGTGGAAACGGTTGCCGTCTCCCGGCGCCACCAGGCGCCGATTCTGATGCGTGGCGGCGGTACCAGTCTGGCGGGGCAGACTTGCAACGTCGCGGTCGTCCTGGACACCTCCAAGTACCTGAATCGTGTGCTGACGCTTGATCCGCAGGCCCGGACCGCCGAGGTCGAACCCGGTGTGGTGTGTGACGTGCTTAGAGATGCTGCTGAGACTCACGGGCTGACCTTCGGCCCCGATCCTTCCACTCACAGCCGCTGCACGCTGGGGGGAATGATCGGCAACAACGCCTGCGGTGCGCATTCGGTCATGGCGGGCAAGACCGCGGAGAATATCGAAGCGCTGGAGATCCTGACCTACGACGGTTTGCGCATGCGGGTTGGACCTACCCCGGAGCCGGAACTCGAGGCGATCATCCACGAAGGCGGGCGCAAGGGCGAAATCTATGCCGGCCTGAAAGCGCTGCGCGACCGTTACGCGGATGCGATCCGCGCGCAGTTTCCCAAGATCCGCCGGCGCGTGTCGGGCTTCAATCTGGAGGAGTTGCTGCCCGAGAACGGCTTCAACGTCGCCAGGGCGCTGGTCGGCACCGAGGGTACCTGCGTGGTGACGCTGTCGGCGACGGCACGCCTTGTGCCCAGTCCGCGTCACCGCGTTCTGCTCGTGCTGGGCTATGCGGACATCTGCGTGGCAGCCGATCATGCCCCGAAGTTGGTGGAGCAGGGTGCGCTATGCGTCGAGGGACTCGACGAGAACATCATCAACGACATGCGCAAGAAGGGCATGGAACTGGGCGCCATCCGTTTGCTGCCCGGTGGCGATGCCTGGCTAATGGTCGAATTCGGCGGCGAGACCCGCGAGGAGGCGCTGGACAGGGCGCAGGCCGCGCTGGCCGGTCAGCGCACGATAGGCGCGCTGACCGGCGGCGAAGTGTTCGCCGACCCGCGCGACCAGCGTGTCGTCTGGTCGATTCGCGAGAACGGCGCGGCGGCGACCAATGCGGTGCCCGGCGAGCCCGAATCCTATCCAGGATGGGAGGACGCTGCAGTCGACCCGGAACAGGTCGGCGACTATCTGCGCGACTACCGCAAGCTGCTGGAGCGCTACGGCTACCGCTCCTCGCTCTACGGCCATTTCGGCGACGGCTGCATCCATGGTCGGGTCACTTTCGATTTGCATTCGGAGCAGGGGCTCGCGCAGTGGCGGGCCTTCATGGAAGAGGCCACCGATCTGGTGGTCAAGTACGGCGGTTCGCTGTCCGGCGAACACGGTGACGGCCAGGCGCGGGCCGAACTGCTGCCGCGCATGTACAGCGCCGAGATCATGCAGGCCTTCCGCGAATTCAAGGCGATCTGGGATCCGCACAACCGTATGAATCCCGGCAAGCTCGTCGATCCATACCGGCTCGACGAGAACCTGCGTACCGGCCCCGACTACCGGCCGGCCGATCCGCCGACCGTGATGTCCTTCTACCGCGACGAGGGCAGCTTCGCGAAGGCCGCCGGGCGCTGCGTCGGCGCCGGCAAGTGTCGTCGGCACGAGGGGGGCGTGATGTGCCCGAGCTACCGCGCGACCCGCGAGGAGCGCGATTCGACGCGCGGTCGTGCACGCATGCTGTTCGAGATGGTGCAGGGCGATCCGCTGAGCGGCGGCTGGGACGATCCTCACGTCAAGGAGTCGCTGGACCTGTGCCTGTCCTGTAAGAGCTGCCGGGCGGAATGCCCGGTGCAGGTCGACATGGCCAGCTACAAGGCCGAATTCCTGCACCACTATCATCAACATCACCGGCGTCCGCCGCAGGCCTATACCATCGGCCTGATCCATCAGTGGGCGAGGATCGCCGGCCGCCTGCCGTGGCTGGTCAACGCGCTGACCCGCGCGCCCGGCATTTCCCGTCTACTCAAGGCGGTTGCGGGCATTGCGCCGCAGCGCAGCATTCCGCTGTTCCGACGCCCGTTCAACCGCAGCTTCCGCGCGCAAGTCCGGGATGCTGCGAACCGGGGCAAGGTGGTACTGTGGCCGGACACCTTCAATAACCATTTCCATCCGCAGACGCTGGATGCTGCGGTGAAGGTGCTCAATGCCGCCGGTTTCGGGGTCGAAGTGCCGCGCGGCTTCGTATGCTGCGGGCGGCCGCTATACGACTTCGGCATGCTGGACTCCGCGCGCCACCGTCTGGAACACAGCATGCGGGTGCTCGCTAACGCCATCGATGCGGATACGCCCGTAATCGGTTTGGAGCCTGCGTGCGTCGCGACCTTCCGGGACGAGTTGTTGAATTTTTTTCCGGATGACAAAAGGGCCCGGCGATTGAGCGAACTGGTGTTTCTGTTGCCGGAATTTCTCGAAAAACAGGGTGGTTATTTCAAAGGTATGCAGGGCAAAGCCCTGGTGCACGGACACTGCCACCAGAAGGCGGTTATGGGCATGGGAAGCACGGAATCCGTGCTATGCGATGCCGGACTGGATGTGACCATGCTCGATGCGGGATGCTGCGGCATGGCCGGCGCCTTCGGCTTCGATGTGGAGAAGTACGAAGTCTCCATGAGCATCGGTGAGGAGCGGCTGCTGCCGGCAGTGCGCGGTGCGGCGGACGAGACGCTGATCATCGCCGACGGCTACAGCTGTCGGGAACAGGTGTTCCAGGCTACGGGCAGACTGCCGTTGCACAGTGCGGAGGTGTTGTTGCGTGCGCTGGAAGGCAGCGGGGCGAGCGAATAGCGGCTGTGATAGTGTCAGGCGGACGGACACCCCGGAGAATGCCCGCCGCCTACTCATCTTCAAACCAGTTGTCCGCTCTGGTAGTCACGAAACGCCTGCTCGATTTCCTCGCGCGTGTTCATGACGAACGGTCCGTACTGGACGATCGGTTCGCGCAACGGTTTGCCGGCCAGAAGCAGAAAGGCCGCGCCGTGCTCGCCCGCGCTTATCTCCACGGTGTCGCCGGGCGTGAGCACGCCGGCGTCCTGCGCCTCCAGCGTATGCGCGGCTTCGGCCGGTCCGATCCGGATGGAACCTTCGAACGGATAGACGAAGACGTTGTGTCCGGCTTCCACGAGGTGGATAAACGTCCCGCCGGCGGGCAAGCGCACGTCGAGGAACAGTGGTTCCGTGCTCAGGCCCTGGATCGGCCCCGCGACCTGCTGCTCGCCCACGTTCGCGGTGCCGGCAACCACCTTGATCTGTCCACCGCCGGGCAACGGGGCGCTCGGGATCTCCTCGGGCTGAATGTCGCGGTAACTGGCCGGTTTCATCTTCTCCCGTGCGGGCAGGTTTACCCAGAGCTGAAAGCCGCGCATCCGTCCGCTTTCCTGCTGAGGCATTTCGGAGTGGATCACCCCGCGGCCGGCGGTCATCCACTGCGCTCCGCCGCTTCTGAGGTCGCCGCGGTTGCCGAGGTGGTCCTCGTGCAGCATGTGCCCGTCGAGCATGTAGGTGACCGTTTCGAAGCCGCGGTGCGGATGATCTGGAAAGCCGGCGATGTAGTCGTCGGCGTTTTCGGAGGAGAATTCGTCCAGCATCAGGAAGGGGTCGACGCGTGCGCCCTGAGTCTGTCCAAGGCTCCGCCTCAGCCTGACGCCGCCGCCATCGGTGGTCGGCATGGAGCGAATGATCTGCTGTAGTGTACGGGGTGTCATGGGGAGATCCTCCGTCAGAGGAGCGAAGATCAGGCCACCAGGTTGGCGAGGCGCTGTTCGGCTTCGGCCAGTGATGTCTGCTTGCTGGATTCGTCGATGTTGAGGCCTTCGGCGTAGACGAATTCGACGTCCGTCATGCCCAGAAAGCCGAGAAAATCGCGCATGTAGCCGGTCTGGCTGTCCAGTGCTGTGCCTGCATAGTACCCACCGCGGGCGGCGAGCACGTATACCCTCTTGCCCTGCAGTAGCCCTTCGGGCCCGTTCTCCGTGTAGCGAAAGGTCATTCCGGCGCGGGCGACGTGATCGAAGTAAGCCTTCAGCGTAGAGGGAATGCCGAAGTTGTACATTGGCAGACCGATGACGACGACATCCGCTTCGCTGAGTTCACGAATCAGCATGTCGGAGAAGTCGACCACCTCCGTCTGTTCGGGCGAACGTGCGTCCGCCGGCGTCAGAAATGCCTGGAAGCGGTCGGCGTCAAGGTGCGGAATCGGCTCGCGGGCAAAGTCGCGGGTTAGTATTTCACTGTCGGGATTGCGGTCGCGCCAGGCAGCGACGAACTGGTTGGCGAGACGGCTGGACTGGCCGTCGCTGGAAAAGAGACTGGCATTGATCTGCAAGAGCTTTTTCATGGTTTCCGTTTCGTATGGTTGAATGATGCAATCTATTAAGCTATCTACTGATAAAATAATAAAATAGAAATATCTGTTTTAATTTATCTAATTATTGGATATGTCAAGAATCCCACGCATCTCCCTGGAACATTGGCGTAGTCTGCAGGCCGTAGTGGATTCGGGGGGATACGCACAGGCCGCTGCGGCTCTGCACAAGAGCCAATCGGCCGTGACCTATGCGGTGCAGAAGATCGAGTCGCAGTTGGGCGTCAAGATTTTCGAAATCGAGGGGCGCAAAGCGGTGCTCACGCCCACGGGGCAAATGCTATACCGCCGGGCTGTGGCGTTGGTCGAGGAGGCTCGAGAGCTGGAGTGTGCGGCACAGCTGTTGTCGGCCGGCTGGGAGGCCGAAATTCGCCTGGCCACGGAGATCCTGTTTCCACCGCGGCTGTTGCTGGACAGTCTTGCGCGCTTCAGGACGGAAAGTCCAGGTACGCGTATAGAGGTCATAGAGTCGGTGTTGGGCGGCACCACCGAAGCGCTGCTACAGGGACGGACTGATATTGCGATTAGTCCACGCGTACCACCGGGGTTTCTGGGGGATCCGCTGCTGCGGATGCGTATAGTGGCGGTGGCTCATCCGGAGCACCCTCTGCATCGTGTGGGCAGGGAATTGACCTATCGGGATCTGCGCGCGCATCTTCATGTGGTGGTGCGCGATTCCGGCGTCAAACGCGATCTTCAGGAGCTGTCGGTGGAGGTCGAGCAGCGTTGGACCGTCGGGCATCTGGCGACGTCCATAGAGGCTGTGCGCTCGGGCTATGGTTTCGCCTGGCTGCCCGAAGAGCATATTCGCGACGAACTGGCAGCGGGTACGCTCAAGCGTCTTCCTCTGCGGGAAGGGGCGGAGAGCGTAGCTGAGCTGTTTCTGGTAGTGGCCGAGCCGGATCTTGCCGGTCCCGGGGTGCGTCGTCTGACGGCGATTATCCGAGAGGCTGTCGGGGCGAGTTGAAATGACCTGTGATCGCCTTTTGTAGAGGCGATGCTCCGGTGAGGTCTGGATCGGTCGGATTTACTGCATCTCCCGACCGGTAGAGGGAGCTTACAGTGATGCCGGCTGGACGAAACGTCGCTTGGTCTTCGTGGTGTGCTTTTTGATGAAGTCCGACACCAATCCGATGGTTTCGATAATGCCTACGGCCAGAGGATTGCTGACATCGACGGAAACCACGTTGCCGCGAACGCTGACGCGAATCGGACTTTCGGTATCGCAATGTGTCAATCGGCGCGCCGTTTCTTGGGCTTGCTTCTCGTCTTCCAGTGACAGCGTCAATAAGTTGTACATAGCAGTTTGTCTCAGTGAAGCGCCTGTCCCGACAGTGACGCTCTACGGTACGGGATGACAGGAGGATTGAGTCATTCCGAATTTCATTCGGGAGGGGGAAACAAAAAGGGCCTGGCGATTTACGCCAAGCCCTTATGTCATCTGGCTCCCCAGCGCGGACTCGAACCACGGACCCGGTGATTAACAGTCACCTGCTCTACCAACTGAGCTACTGGGGAATTGCGAGACCGCGAATGGTAGAGAAGCGCTCCGGTTTGGTCAAGATGCTGTAACACGTTTTTGCCGATCTCGCTTCGCACCTTCCGCAGGGTCCGGGGCGGTGGGATAGACTGGCGGTTTGTATCGGCAGCGGAAACGGTGCCCTCCTCGGGTGGATGCGAATGAGCGATCAGTTTCAGCTTGAGACGGATTATGTGCCGGCCGGCGACCAGCCGGCGGCGATCGAAGCGCTGATGGACGGTCTGGAGGCCGGGCTGGCGCACCAGACCCTGCTCGGTGTGACCGGCTCGGGAAAGACCTTCACAATCGCCAACGTCATCCAGCGTCTGAAGCGGCCCACGGTAATCTTGGCGCCGAATAAGACGCTTGCGGCACAGCTCTACGGCGAGATGCGCGAATTCTTTCCGCACAACGCCGTGGAATATTTTGTCTCCTATTACGACTATTATCAGCCGGAAGCCTACGTGCCGGCGAGCGATACCTTCATAGAGAAGGATGCCTCGGTTAACGATCATATCGAGCAGATGCGGCTGTCGGCGACCAAGGCGCTGATGGAGCGTCGCGATGCGATCATTGTCGCCACGGTGTCGGCGATCTATGGTCTGGGTGATCCTGGGTCGTATCTGCGCATGGTGTTGCACCTCGACCGCGGCGACCGTATTGATCAGCGCGAGTTGCTGCGCCGGCTGGCGGAGTTGCAGTACACGCGCAACGACGTGGAACTGCAGCGCGGCACCTACCGGGTGCGGGGCGAGGTGATCGACATACGCCCGGCGGAGTCCGGCGACGAAGCGGTGCGAGTCGAGCTGTTCGACGACGAAATCGAACAGCTGTCGTATTTCGATCCGCTGACCGGCGAGATCCTGCGTCGCGTGCCGCGACTGACGATCTATCCCAAGACGCACTATGTCACGCCGCGTTCGACGCTGTTGGAGGCGGTCGAGGAGATCAAGGTGGAGCTGAAGGAGCGGCTCGCACAGTTTCGCGACCAGGGTAGGTTGGTGGAGGCCCAACGCCTCGAACAGCGGACCCGCTTCGATATCGAGATGATCATCGAGCTGGGCTATTGCTCGGGCATCGAGAACTATTCGCGCTATCTGTCCGGGCGCGGGCCCGGTGAGCCGCCGCCGTGTCTGCTCGATTATTTGCCGGCGGACGCGTTAATGGTCATCGACGAGAGCCACGTCACCGTACCGCAGTTGGGAGCGATGTATAAAGGTGACCGCTCGCGCAAGGAAACGCTGGTCGAGTACGGTTTCCGTTTGCCCTCGGCGCTGGACAACCGGCCGCTGCGTTTCGATGAGTTCGAGCGCCTGACGCCGCAGACGATCTATGTTTCCGCCACGCCGGGGCCGTACGAACAGGAACACGCCGGCGCGGTCGTGGAGCAGGTGGTGCGGCCTACCGGCTTGGTCGATCCCGGAGTGGAGATCCGTCCGGTTGCCGGTCAGGTCGACGACGTCATGTCAGAGATCACGCAGCGAGCGGCGCGCAACGAGCGGGTGCTGGTGACGACCCTGACCAAACGGATGGCTGAAGACCTGACCGAGTACCTGCACGAGAACGGTGTGCGCGTGCGCTATCTGCATTCCGATATCGATACGGTCGAACGCGTGGAGATCATCCGTGATCTGCGCCTGGGAGAGTTCGACGCGCTGATCGGCATCAACCTGTTGCGCGAGGGGCTGGACATGCCGGAAGTGTCGCTGGTGGCCATACTCGATGCGGATAAGGAAGGCTTCCTGCGTTCCGAGCGTTCGCTGATCCAGACTATCGGCCGCGCGGCGCGCAATCTGCACGGCAAGGCGATTCTGTATGCCGATTCGGTGACCGGCTCCATGCGCCGCGCGCTGGACGAAACCGAACGCCGTCGGGACAAACAGTTGAGTTTCAATGCGGAACACGGCATCACTCCGAAAGGCGTGGAGAAACGTATCGCCGACGTCATGGAGGGCGCTTATGCGGGGAGCCCGGCGGCGAGTGCAGGGCGCTGGGCCAAGGTGGCGGAAAAGCAAGCCGGCTATGCCAACCCTGCACAGGCCTCGAAGCGCATCGAGCAGCTCGAGAAACAGATGTACGAGCACGCGCGCAATCTCGAATTCGAGCAGGCGGCCCGTTTGCGCGATGAGGTGCATCGTTTGCGCGAAGAGGCGTTCGGCGGCGACAGCTGAGGCGTCTGTCGCCGTCGGGCAACAGTGTCATCCCAATAAAAAATTAGTAAATCATAATAATCTGAACTTATTGCTTGTCAGCGCGACATGGGAGGGCATTATGAGCGGTTTGCGGGGCGGCGCTTACTCGCCGATGTATTTTTTGGCTTCGCTGGGCGCCGGAGGATTGGCGGTATCGTTTTTCATCTACCTGATGTTCATGGTGGATCATCCGGACACGCCGATGGTGACATTCGATCATCTATGGCCGCTGCTTGCGGATGGGCCGTTGGCGGTTCGTGCGCTGGTCGGTGCCGCGATGTGCGCCATCCTGGTCCTTGCGCTGGTGCACTTTCGATTGTTGCTGTGGAATCTGGGCATGCATGCGCGTTTCAGGCGCACCGAGGTGTATCGCGAGTTGCGCAATTCCAATCACGAGGTGACGCTCATGGTCATACCTCTGACGTTGGCCATGAGCATCAATCTGGCGTTCGTCCTCGGGGCGGTGTTCGTACCAGGGCTGTGGGCGGTGATCGAGTATCTGTTCCCATTTGCGATCCTTGGCTTTCTCGCGGTGGGAATCTATGCCTTGCGGGTTTTCACTGATTACCTGACGCGTCTGTTCATCCGGGGTGATTTCGACTTCGTCGACAACAACAACCTGAGTCAGATGATCGCGATCTTCGCCTTTGCCATGGTTGCCGTCGGTCTGGCGGCGCCGGGGGCGATGAGTCATCACGTTGAAATCAATGCGATCGCCATATTTCTCTCCATCTTCTTCGCCAGTGTTGCGGTGCTGTTAGGAGGGGTGAAGTTCGTGCTCGGTTTCAAGTCCATCATCAGGCACGGCTTGAACGAGTCTGCCTCGCCCAGCGTATGGCTGGTCATTCCCATTCTTACTTTGCTCGGCATTACTTTCGTACGTTTGTCGTTCGGCCTGGTGCACGGCTTTGATGGAGACATGTCGAGACATCACCTGTTCGTGATGGGCTCTGTGGTGGTCTCGCTGGAGATGTTGTTCGGTCTGCTCGGTATGGCGGTCATGCGCCGAATGGGGTATTTCCGGGACTATCTGCATGGTGAGAAACGTGATCCGGGGAGTTACTCGTTGATCTGCCCTGGTGTCGCGTTCTTCGTCTTCGGCATGTTTTTCATCTACTACGGCCTGGGGCGGCTCGAGCTTGTCGAGCGCTTCAGTCCACTGTACTTCGGTTTCCTGCTGCCGCTGGTCTACGTGCAGATCAAGACGCTGTTTACGTTCTTGCACCTCAATCGGCGGTTCTTCGGCGGTACGGGTTTGCGTCCGGGCAGAGCGGCGATCGATGCGATTTGAAAGAGGGTCTTGCCGTTTTTGAATGGCTCGGATAAGATTTGCGCTTCTTCAGGCGCGTAGCTCAGTTGGTTAGAGCACCACCTTGACATGGTGGGGGTCGTTGGTTCGAGTCCAATCGCGCCTACCAACGCTTCGAAAAGGCTGTCGGTGTCGACGGGGAGGTTTCCCGCGATGCCGCAGCCTTTTGTTTGTGGCCGATGGCCCCTCGTATAGGTCATCCATGGAGACTGCCATGCCAGTTATCACCCTGCCTGACGGCAGCGAGCGCCGTTTCGATCACCCCGTAACCGTAGGCGAAGTCGCCTCCGATATTGGTGCCGGTCTGGCCAAGGCCGCGCTGGCCGGTCGTGTCGATGGCCGTCTGGTCGATCTGTCCCGTGTTATCGGGAATGATGCGCAGGTGGCGATCGTCACCTCGAGAGACGACGACGGTCTTGAGATTCTCCGGCATTCGACCGCGCATCTGCTCGGTCAGGCGGTGAAGGATCTGTTCCCGGAAGCGCAGGTCACTATCGGCCCGGTGGTCGACAACGGTTTCTATTACGACTTTGCCTATTCGCGTTCCTTCACGCCCGAGGACGTGGCGGCCATCGAGGCCAGGATGCAGGAACTCGCCGCGCAGGA
The DNA here is from genome assembly GCF_037381185.1 of Acidihalobacter sp. Taxonomy (NCBI): domain Bacteria; kingdom Pseudomonadati; phylum Pseudomonadota; class Gammaproteobacteria; order Chromatiales; family Ectothiorhodospiraceae; genus Acidihalobacter; species Acidihalobacter sp. The sequence goes on along the minus strand of NZ_JARRQY010000020.1, from coordinate 48,448 downwards.
TCTGCCGGTGACGCGTAGCGAAATGCCGCGCGAGGAGGCGATTGCCTTTTTCCGCGATATGGGTGAGGAGTACAAGGCGCGCATCATCGAGGACATCCCCGCCGGCGAGACCTTGTCGCTCTACAGGCAGGGCGAGTTCATCGATCTGTGCCGCGGTCCGCACGTGCCGAGCACCGGCAAGCTGGGTGCGTTCAAGCTGACCAAGCTGGCCGGTGCCTATTGGCGCGGTGACGCCAGCAACGAGATGCTGCAGCGTATCTATGGCACCGCCTGGGCGGACAAGAAGGCGCTGAAGGCCTATCTGCGCCAGCTCGAAGAGGCCGAGAAACGCGATCATCGCCGCATCGGCAAGCAGCTCGATCTGTTTCATGTCCAGGAAGAGGCGCCCGGCATGGTGTTCTGGCACGCCAAGGGCTGGAGTATCTGGAATACGGTCGAGCAGTACATGCGCCGCGTCTACGTCGAGTGCGGCTACCAGGAGGTGCGCACTCCTCAGGTTGTCGACGTGTCGCTGTGGAAGCGCTCCGGGCATTGGGGGAACTACAAGGAACATATGTTCTTCACGGAGTCGGAAAAGAGGGAATACGCCCTCAAGCCGATGAATTGCCCGGGGCATGTGCAGATTTTCAATCACGCCTTGCGCAGCTACCGCGATCTACCGCTGCGCTACGGCGAATTCGGCGCCTGCCACCGCAATGAAACCTCCGGCGCGCTGCACGGCATCATGCGCGTACGTGGCTTCACCCAGGACGACGGCCACATTTTCTGCACGGAGGGCCAGATCGAGGAGGAGGTCGCTACCTTCCACGAGCAGGCGATGAAGGTGTACGCCGACTTCGGTTTCGACGACGTTGCGGTGAAGATCGCCTTGCGTCCCGACGTGCGGCTCGGCTCGGACGAGGATTGGGACAAGGCCGAGGATACGCTGCGCAACGCCTTGCGCCGCTGTGGCGTGGAGTGGGAGGAGCTGCCGGGCGAGGGCGCCTTCTACAGTCCCAAGGTCGAGTACCATCTCAAGGATGCGATCGGGCGTGCGTGGCAGGTCGGCACCATTCAGGCCGACTATCACATGCCGCTCAAGCTGGATGCAGAGTACGTTGACGAGCATTCCGAGCGCCAGACGCCGGTGATGCTGCATCGCGCTATCCTCGGTTCGCTTGAGCGTTTCATCGGTATTCTGATCGAGCACCACGAGGGGCGTTTCCCGTTCTGGCTGGCGCCGATCCAGATCTCGGTGATGAACATCACCGACCGACAGGCAGCTTATGCGGAGGAAGTGCGTGAAATCCTGAGGAAACAGGGTCTTCGCGCCGTTTCCGACTTGAGAAACGAGAAGATTGGCTTTAAGATTCGCGAGCATACGCTTCAGCGTATCCCGTTCCTGTTGGTGGTCGGCGATCGTGAGGCGGAAGATCGTACAGTTGCCGTGCGCACACGTGCAGGGGAAGACCTCGGCTCGATGAGTTTGGAAACACTGCTCATGAGGCTATCCGAGGAGCCCGTGCCGTCTGCGTTTTGATTGTTTATTGGAGGGGTAGCGTATCAGCGCGCAGAAGAATGTACGCCTGAATGACGAGATCACGGTCAGGCAGATCCGGCTGATCGACGCCGAGGGCGAAAATCGCGGAGTCGTCTCGATTGAAGAGGCGCGGGCACTAGCCGAAGAGGCCGAGTTGGATCTGGTCGAAATCGTCCCAACGGCGCAGCCTCCGGTGTGCCGTATCATGGACTACGGCAAATTCAAGTTCGAGCAGAGCAAGAAGGCGTCCGTCGCCCGCAAGAAGCAGAAGCAAATCCAGGTGAAAGAAGTGAAGTTCCGACCTGGTACCGACGTCGGGGATTATCAGGTGAAGATGCGCAACCTGACTCGGTTTCTCGAAGATGGAGATAAAGCGAAAATCACGATCCGCTTCCGCGGCCGTGAAATGGCGCATCAGGAAAGAGGCATACAACTGCTGCAAAGAATCGAGGCGGATCTCGGCGATCTGGTCACGGTCGAGCAGCGGCCTAAAATGGAGGGGCGCCAGATGGTTATGGTCGTAGCCCCAAAAAAGAAATGAATCGTGCAGCCGCGCATTCGGCTCACGTGCTGTAGTGGAGTAGTAATTCAATGCCAAAACTGAAGACCAATCGTGGCGCGGCCAAGCGCTTTTCTAAGACGGCCTCCGGCCGTTACAAGCGTGCCCAGTCGCATCTCAACCACATTTTGACCAAGAAGAGCACCAAGCGTAAGCGCCATCTGCGTGAGCCGTCCCTCGTGGCCGAGTGCGACACGCCGGCAATCAAGCGCATGCTCCCCTACAGCTGAGCCGGATCGAGAGGATTTAGATATGCCCCGAGTAAAACGTGGTGTTACCGCGCACGCGCGCCACAAGAAAGTTCTGAAGAAGGCCAAGGGTTACTATGGTGCCCGCAAGAACGTCTACCGCGTCGCCAAGCAGGCCGTCACCCGTGCCGGTCAGTACGCCTACCGTGACCGCCGCCAGCGCAAGCGTCAGTTCCGCGGCCTGTGGATCGTGCGTATCAATGCCGCCGCACGCCAGTTCGATCTGTCGTACAGCCGCCTGATCGACGGTCTGAACAAGAGCGGCATCGAGATCGATCGCAAGGTGCTTGCCGATCTGGCCGTGTACGACATCGAAGCGTTTGGCAAGATCGCCGAGAAGGCCAAGGCTGCGCTGTCCGCCTGAGCCCTGTAGCGATGGCCTGCGGTTCGTCCGCAGGATGCGGTAAAAGGGGAAAGGCGGGCCTTTCCCCTTTTCGTTTGTGACTACCGGAAGCGTCTGTCGAGACGGTTTCCGGGCAAAGCTGGCGAGACGTTCGTGAATCTGGATGCCTTGAAGCAGGAGGCCGTCGAGGCCGTGCAGGAAGCTCCCGACCTGGGTGCGCTGGATGCGCTGCGGGTACGCTACCTGGGCAAGAAAGGGCTGTTGACCGAACAGCTCAAGTCGCTAGGTGGTCTGCCGCCCGAAGAGCGGCCGGCGGCCGGGCAGGCGATCAACGACGTAAAGCAGTTTGTCGCCGAGGCCATCACTTCGCGGCGCGAAGTGCTCGAGCGCAACGCGCTTGAAGCTCGTTTGCAGCACGACCGCGTCGATGTGACGTTGCCGGGGCGTGGCCGATTGATCGCCGGTCTGCATCCGCTGACGCGGACGATCGAGCGCATGACCGAACTGTTTGCGCAGGCCGGTTTCGAGGTTGCCGAAGGTCCGGAAATCGAAGACGAGTTCCACAATTTCGAGGCCTTGAACATCCCCGCGCATCATCCGGCCCGCGCGATGCACGACACTTTTTATTTCCCTGATGGTCAGGTGCTGCGTACGCACACCTCACCAGTGCAGGTGCGTTTCATGGAATCGCGCACGCCGCCGCTGCGCGTGATCGCGCCAGGGCGCGTGTACCGCTGCGATTCCGATCTGACGCATAGCCCGATGTTCCATCAGGTCGAAGGTTTGGCGGTGGGCGAGGGCATTACCTTTGCCGATCTAAAAGGGGTGTTGGGAGATTTTCTGCGCGCCTTCTTCGAGCAGGACGACTTGCAGACACGCTTCCGACCGTCCTATTTCCCGTTCACCGAGCCTTCGGCCGAAGTGGACATCGAATGCGTTCAGTGCCACGGCAGCGGGTGCCGCGTGTGCAGTCATACCGGCTGGCTGGAGATCCTTGGCTGCGGCATGGTGCATCCCAACGTTTTCGAGCAAGTCGGCGTTGATGCGGAGCGCTACACCGGGTACGCATTTGGTATCGGTGTGGAACGCTTGGCGATGCTGCGCTACAGCGTTCCGGATCTGCGCATGTTTTTCGACAACGATCTGCGTTTCCTCGGGCAGTTCGTCTGAAATAATCAACACTTGAGAGTTTTTCACCAGCATGCGAATCAGTCATTCCTGGCTAACAGAATGGTTGCCTGAGTCGGCGCTCGACGCCCAGGCGTTGGGCGACCGTTTGACCATGGCGGGTCTGGAACTCGATGCGCTGGAGACAGCGGCACCCGCCTGCAGCAACGTCGTGGTCGGTCGCGTGCAAAGCGTCGCGCAGCATGCCGATGCGGACCGTTTGCGTGTCTGTCAGGTCGACGACGGCAGCAGTGAGACTTTTCAGGTCGTTTGCGGCGCGCCCAACGTCGAGGCCGGCATGATCGCGCCGTTCGCGCGAGTCGGTGCAGAGCTGACTGGCGGTCTGAAGATCAAGGCGGCGCGCCTGCGGGGGGTGGAGTCCCAGGGCATGCTGTGCTCGGCCGCCGAGCTGGGCCTCGCCGAAAGCAGTGACGGGCTGATGGCGTTGCCAGCGGACGCTCCGCTCGGGCAGGACATCCGCAGCTATCTGGATCTGGACGATTCGATTCTCGAAGTCGACTTGACGCCGAATCGTGCGGATTGCCTGTGCATGCGCGGGGTGGCCAGAGAGGCCTCCATTCTGACCGGGACTCCTTTGTTGGAGTTGGCCCCGCCAGCGGTCGCGGCCCAGGCCGCGGACACATTTACGGTGACTCTCGAGGCCGAAGATGCCTGCCCTCGCTATACGGGGCGCGTCGTGCGCGGAATCCAGCCGGGTGCGTCGGCGCCATTGTGGATGCGCGAGCGTCTGCGTCGTGCGGGGGTGCGTAGCATCAGCGCCGCGGTCGATGTCACCAACTACGTCATGCTTGAGTTGGGTCAGCCGATGCATGCCTTCGATCTGGCCAAGCTGGACCGGGAGATCCGCGTGCGCCTTGCAGCCGAAGGCGAGAAGGTGGAGTTGATCGACGGCCAGACCGTTACCGTCGAGGCCGGGACGCTGCTTATCGCCGACGCCTCCGGACCGCTTGCGGTCGCCGGCGTGATGGGCGGTGCAGACAGCGCCGTTTCCGATGCAACCGTCGACGTGTTTCTGGAAAGCGCCTATTTCGATCCACAGTCGATCAGCGGCCGGGCGCGTTCGCTGGGGCTGCATACCGAGTCCTCGCACCGCTTCGAGCGCGGTGTCGACCCGCAGCTACAGATCGCCGCGTTGGAGCGCGCCACGCAGTTGTTGATGGAAATCGCAGGCGGTTCTCCTGGGCCAGTGGTCGAAGCCAGTGCGCCGGCCAAGTTGCCGCAGCGCGAGCCGATTGCGTTGCGGCGTGAACGCATAGGCCGTCTGCTTGGGCTGGAATTCGAGGATGCGCAGGTCGAGGGTATTCTCGTTGGGCTTGGTTGCATCGTCGAGGCTCAGGCTGAAGGCTGGCGCGTAACACCGCCCAGCCCGCGCTTCGATTTGTCTATTGAAGCCGATCTGATCGAAGAGCTGGCTCGCGTGCGCGGCTATGACGAGGTTCCTGAGCACCGTGCGCCAGTGCAGCCGCGCATTATGCCGAACGGCGAAGCCAAGGTCGGCGTCGCGCGCCTGCGCGAGTGTCTGCGTGCGCTCGAGTATCAGGAGGCGATCACCTACAGTTTCATCGATGCGGACTCGGCGAAGCTGTTCGCGCCCGGGGAGAAGGCCACGGCGCTGGCCAACCCGATCTCGAGCGAACTTGCCGTGATGCGTCCGTCGTTGTGGCCCGGTCTGGTGGCGGCGCTGAACTATAATCGCAAGCGGCAGCAGCCACGTGGACGCTTGTTCGAGACCGGCCTGCGCTTCGTGCGTCGTGACGGACAACTACTGCAGCAGCCGATGCTGGCCGGAGCGGCCTTCGGCAGTGTGTTTCCCGAACAATGGGGTAGCGAGGCTCGCCAGGTCGACTTCTTCGATATAAAGGGCGACGTGGAAGCGCTATTGGCGCGGATTGGCATTCGTGCCAACTATGCGGCGGATGAACATCCCGCCCTGCATCCCGGACAAAGCGCGCGAGTGGTGCTGGACGGGCATAATATCGGTTGGGTCGGAATGTTGGGGCCCGAACTGGAGCGCAAGCTCGAACTGGAGCTGCCCGTAGGCCTGTTCGAGCTGGATATCGAGGCCATGAGCCAGGGCAAGGTGCCGCACTTCGAAACCTTGTCGCGTTTCCCGGCAATGCGGCGGGACCTTGCCGTGATCGTGGAAGAGGATGTTGCCGCCGGCGATGTGCTTGCCGCGATCGAGGCTTTGAAGGTTCCGGAGGTGCGTGAAACGCAACTTTTCGACGTGTATGCGGGAAAAGGCATAGAAAACGGATATAAAAGTCTAGCTTTTGGATTGATTTTTCAGGGGTTTTCCAGCAGCCTTACAGACGACGAGGTAGAGACTATACTCAGCCGGATCATGGAAGAACTCAGCCGGCGATTCGCTGCGAAACCGAGGGGGTAGGAACAGATGGCTTTGACTAAGGCGGACATGGCCGAACGCCTGTTCGAGGAAATGGGTCTGAATAAGCGCGAGGCCAAGGATTTCGTCGAACTCTTCTTCCATGCGTTGAGCGAGGCGCTAGAGCGCGGGGAAGAAGTCAAGCTATCGGGTTTCGGCAATTTTACCCTGCGTGACAAGAAAGAACGTCCCGGACGCAATCCCAAGACGGGCGAGGAAATTCCGATTACGGCGCGGCGCGTCGTGACGTTCCGTCCGGGCCAGAAGCTCAAAGCGAGGGTCGAAGCCTATGCTGGAGGCAAGTAACAACAGCGAATTGCCGCCGATTCCCACAAAGCGTTACTTCACTATCGGTGAGGTTAGCGAATTGTGTGATGTCAAGCCGCACGTGCTGCGCTACTGGGAGCAGGAGTTTTCCGCGCTCAAGCCCGTCAAGCGCCGCGGCAACCGCCGTTATTACCAGCGCCAGGACGTCATCCTCATTCGCCAGATACGCAGCCTGCTATACGAGCAGGGCTATACTATCGGCGGCGCACGGCAAAAGCTCGAAAGCGCGGAATCGAGGGCCGACAACAGCCAGAGCCAGCAGATCGTTCGCCAGTTGCGGATCGAGCTGGAGGAATTGCTGCACGAACTCAAACGTTCTTAAGGACCTGCTCCGGTAGGCTCAGTCCGTTAACAGGCTGTTGAAATTCTACTCATGCTGCACGATAGCGCGTCGGAATCGAACTCTTGTGCTCATTTGCACTTCGTAAACAGCGCTTTCGCGACCGATTCTTCACTTCTCTCGCGCTCGCCTGAGCAACAACAACCTGTTAATTCCGCATATCGCAAGTGAATGATGCGCGGTACGTCGGCGCGTGATAGAATTCGCGCCTTTTCAAGCACAGTCGTTTTCCTTGGTGGGAGTCATAGATGTCTTTGTCCGCTGAAGACAAGTCCAATATCGTTGGCAAGTTCCAGCGTGACCCGTCCGACACGGGTTCGCCGGAGGTTCAGGTTGCGTTGTTGACCGCGCGCATTACTTACCTGACCGATCATTTCAATACCCATAAGCACGATCATCATTCGCGCCGTGGTTTGCTTAAGCTGGTCAATCAGCGCCGTAAGCTGCTTGACTACCTGCGCGGCAAGGACCAGCAGCGTTACCAGGCTCTGATCAGTGAGCTTGGCCTGCGCCGCTGATAGTCGTGTCGGTGGCCGCCGCAAGCATGGGTAGTTCCCGTCATGCGGCGAAGTGCATATCAGGTATTCGTGCGAAGGAGCGAGCACTGCGAAGCAGCGCCCGCCCTTCGCTGTCGTTTTTTTGAAGCCTGTTAAATCCGCTGCCGCCGTGTGGCGGTCAACAGTCAGGAAGTGGGAACGTGTCAGCCATAAAAAAATCCTTCCAGTACGGTGACCACACCGTAAGTTTCGAAACCGCCGAGGTCGCCCGTCAGGCCGACGGCGCCGTCATCGTAAATATGAGCGATACCGTGGTCCTGGTGACCGCCGTGGCGCAGAAACAGGCGGTGCCGGGGCGCGATTTCTTCCCCCTCACGGTCAACTACCAGGAACGCACCTACGCGGCTGGCCGCATTCCCGGCGGCTTTTTCAAGCGCGAAGGGCGCCCCAGCGAGAAGGAAACGCTGACTTCCCGCCTGATCGACCGGCCGCTGCGGCCGTTGTTCCCCAAGGGCTTCCTCAACGAAGTCCAGGTCATCGCCACGGTGATGTCCGTCAATCCCGACGTCGATCCGGACGTGCCGGCCATGCTTGGCGCCTCCGCCGCGTTGGCGATCTCCGGCGTGCCCTTCAACGGCCCCATCGGCTGCGCCCGCGTCGGCTACAGCGACGGCGCCTACCTGCTCAACCCGACGTTCTCCCAGCTCAAGGAATCGCAGCTCGACCTGGTTGTCGCCGGTACCGAACAGGCGGTGCTGATGGTCGAGTCCGAGGCCAAGGAACTGGCGGAAGACGTGATGCTCGGCGCCGTCATGTATGGACACGAGCAGATGCAGGCCGCGATCCAGGCGATTCGCGAACTGGCTGCCGAAGCCGGCAAGCCCGCTTGGGACTGGCAGCCGCCGGCGACCGACGAGTCGCTGCTCGAAGCCGTGCGTACGAGCTGCGAGGCCGAGCTGACTGCCGCCTACCAGATTCAGGACAAGCTGGCACGCCAGAGTCGAGTATCCGAGCTGCGTGAGCAGATTGTGGCCGAGTTCGCGACCCAGGCTGAGGATGCCCCCAGCGCGGATGCGGTGGCCGGCGTGTTCGGCAAGATCGAGAAGGCCTTGGTTCGCGGCCGTATCATCGCCGGTGAGCTGCGCATCGACGGCCGCGATACCCGCACCGTGCGCCCGATCACCGTACGTACCGGCGTGCTGCCGCGTACCCATGGCTCCGCGCTGTTCACCCGCGGTGAAACGCAGGCTCTGGTGGTCTCCACGCTGGGTACCGAGCGCGATTCGCAGATCATCGATGCCATCGAGGGCGAGCGCCGCGAGCGATTCCTGCTGCATTACAACTTCCCTCCGTACTGCGTCGGTGAGACCGGCATGGTCGGCTCGCCCAAGCGTCGCGAGATCGGCCACGGCCGCCTGGCCAAGCGTGGCATCCAGGCCGTGATGCCGGAGGAAGGTTCCTTCCCCTACGTGGTGCGCGTGGTTTCCGAGATCACCGAATCCAACGGCTCCAGCTCGATGGCCTCGGTCTGCGGCACCAGCCTGGCGCTGATGGACGCCGGTGTGCCGCTGAAGGCGCCGGTCGCCGGTATCGCCATGGGCCTGATCAAGGAGCAGGACGGTTTCGCCGTGCTCAGCGACATCCTCGGCGACGAGGATCACCTCGGCGACATGGACTTCAAGGTGGCGGGTACGTCCGATGGCGTGACCGCGCTGCAGATGGACATCAAGATCGATGGCATCACGCGCGAGATCATGGAACAGGCGCTTTCCCAGGCACGTGACGGCCGCATGCATATTCTGGGTAAAATGGCTGAGGTGCTTGACCAGCCGCGTACCGAGATGTCCGTCTATGCGCCGCGTTACATCACCATTCGTATCAATCCGGACAAGATACGCGACGTGATCGGCAAGGGCGGCGCGACCATCCGTGCGCTGACCGAGGAGACCGGCGCCACCATCGACATCAACGATGACGGTACCGTGCGCATTGCCTCCGTGGACAAGGCTGCCGGTGAGGAAGCACGTCGCCGCATCGAGGAAATCACCGCGGACGTCGAAGTGGGCCGGATCTACGAAGGCCGCGTCGCCAAGATCATGGATTTCGGTGCTTTCGTGACCATTCTGCCTGGCCGGGACGGTCTGGTGCACATCTCGCAGATCTCCAACGAGCGTGTCGAGAGCGTCTCCGACAAGCTCAGCGAAGGCGACAGCGTGCGCGTCAAGGTGCTGGAGGTGGACAAGCAGGGTCGTATCCGCTTGAGCATCAAGGCTGTTGAAGCCGCTTGAAGTAAGCGCTTCATCTGATTGAAAAACGGGGGCTTTTGCCCCCGTTTTTCGTTTGGCCGAAGAATTTTAGCCCAGGTTACGAGCCAGCCAATGTGCCGTGTGAGGTCCAAGCCAGTCCTCTGTGCGGCCGGGAAAGCGACCGGCGGCGAAACCGACATGCCCGCCGCTCGGCGTGAGCTGGAGTTCTACGCCGGAGGGCAGTTCGGCGTTCGAAGGAATGGCGCAGGGTTCCAGAAAGGGGTCGTCGGCGGCGTGCACGATCAGCGTCGGCCGCCGGATGTACGGCAGCCAGGGGCGACAACTGGAGCGCCGGTAATAGTCCTCGGCGCTGTGGAAGCCGTGCAGGGGAGCCGTGAAGCGGTCGTCGAAAGCGCGCAGGCTGGGCGCGGAGTCAACGATGTGCCGCGGTATGGGCATGTCGCGCTGGGCGTATTTGCGCGCGACGCTGCGACGCAGGGAACGCAGCAGAGAGCGTTGATAGACTCGCGAGAATCCTCCCTCCAGTCTCTTGGCGGCGGCTTCGAGTTCGAACGGCACGGAGACGGCGGCGGCGCAGCGCAAGGGGTTGCGTTCGGCGCTTTCTCCTAGCCATTTGAGCAATACGTTGGCACCCAGCGAATAGCCGATTGCAGCGAGAGGGCGCTGCGGTTGCTGCTGACGCAGATGTTCCACCACGAACTCCACATCGGCCGTATCGCCGGCGTGATAGCCGCGTGCGAGTCGGTTAGGTTCGCCGCTGCAGCCGCGAAAGTGCATGACGACCGCCTGTAGTCCGAGCGGCTGTAGGCGACGCAGAAGTCGCTGTACGTAGGCCGAGCCGCTGGACCCTTCCAGGCCGTGAAGGACCAGTACGAGTCCAGGGGCATTGCGCTCCGCCGTCCAGTCGAGATCCAGGAAGTCACCATCGGGTAGTTCCAGGCGCTCCCGGCGCAGGGCCAGACTGCGGTAGGGGCGGACCAGATAGGGCCACAGTGTCTGCAGATGGGGGCCGGGCAGCCACCAGGCCGGTCGGAACGGACTTTGAGCGCAGGGTTTCATTTCGCCGTGAACAACGGTAGTTCGTGGCGTCGGGCGTTGGCTGCGAGAAAGGCGGCCCGTCCTGGCTGCTGTGCATCCAGTTCGGCAGCGCACGCGGAGGGCTCCTCAAGCAGGGTGGCGAAGAAGAGTTCGAGTTCCAGCGGATCGACGCGCAATGGCCCGAAAGGTCCGCTTTGATCGGGTTTCCAGAACAGCCGTGGCGACCAGCCGGCTTGTTTGACCCGCGGACGCTCGAACCACTCGCGAAGCTTCGCTTCCAGTGCATTTTCCCTGTCGGCACTCATTGCGCGGGCTCCGTGGGTACGCGTACCTTGGGCTCGAGTGCCGCGCGGGTGTCGGCGGCATACAGTTCGGTGCTCAATTCGTCGACCAGCCCGTGCCGCGCACGCAGACGCGAGACCTCATCCGGCGTCAGGGCCGCGAGGATCAAGCGCTGCAGCTCGTCGCCACTCAGTTCCAATACGAGCCCCGCACGCCGATTGCGGTAGCCCGGGTTTCGCGACAGTTCGCTATGGGTGCATGGCTCGCCGAGTTTGAGCGGACGACCGCCGCTGTACGCTCCGGCGCAGGCGACCATGAGACTCATGCTGTCGGAATATGTCAGGGGAGGCTGATCCGCGCTCTCGATGGCGGCGTAGGGTTCACTCACTCGATGCTCCTGTCACGGCCTGCGTTGGCGCTATTTTAACGCCGAGACGGCGCTTACAGGCGTCGGATGTGGCGCAGCTTCACATAGCAGAGAGCTGCCATCAGGGCGTCGTTGAAGGGATCGTGCTGCCGGAATACCGGAAGTTGCAGCTCGCGCAGCATGTGATCGAAGCCGAGGTTCACCGGTCGCTGGGGAATGCGGCCAATTTTGCGGTCGAAATACATGCCGGAGACGTCGATCGTCGGATTGGGGAGCGGAATACCCAGGATAGGCCTGACGTAGCGGTTCAGTACGCTCAGGTCGAAATCGATGTAGTAGCCGACCAGCGGACGGGGGCCGATGAATTCGAGTAGTGCGCACAGGGCGTCATCGATGTTCTGCCCCTTGGCGACGTCCATCGCACGCAGTTGGTGGATGGCAATGGCGTCGGTGCGCATTGCCGTTTGTGGCTTGATGAGCAGTTCCAACGCGCTATGCATCAAGAGGCGGTCGCCTTCGATGGGAATGGCAGCGACGGCTATGAGTTCGCAGGCGGCCGCATCGAGCGAGGTCGTCTCGCAATCGATCGCCACGGCCTGTTCCGGTGACGCATCGCCGAGCAGAAAGCGGTAGGCGGGGTCACGCAGGCGTCGGCGATACCACGCGCGCTGCAGGCGCCGGCGCAGTTGCTGCGGTGCGTTCACGTGATCAGGTGAAGCCTGAAATGGTGGGAGACGAAGCGTTTGAACGCGTCCACCACGCGCAAGGCATCGCGTAACAGCTCACGCTCCAGCGAATCGAGTTGGCGCGGATCGAGCACGTTGGCTTCGCTGTCCGGCACTGCGTGCGCCAACTGGCGGTGCAGGCGGAAACCGCTCATGACCTCGAGGGCTTCGCCGAGATCGTCGGCAAATTTCTCATCGAAACGATGCAGTTGGGCCAGTGCTTCGATGCGGTTCCAGGTATTGGTTTCGGTCAGGCCGGCTTCCAGCGCCAGGCAGCGCATGCCGTGTACGATGGGAAATATCCCGCCTTTCTTGATGTCCAGGCCCTCGCCGTTCGCGTTGCGCGAGAGCACAAAGTGTGCAAACAGGCCCAGCGGCGTCGCGAAGGCCAGTGTGGCCTTGGCGAAATGCGCCAGGCGGGCCGGTTGGTCGCGCAACGCGCGGGAAAGATGAGCGCGAACGTCGTCGAGAAGGCTGGCGTCGCCACCTACCGCTGCGGCATCACTGAGTATCGAGAGCTGCAACATGGCGTCCGGCGAGTGGTGCAGAACGAGCATGTCGATGTCGGACAGCCACTCGCGCTGCGCCTTGCACCACTGAGGGTTGCTCAGCATGACGCCGCCGGGGCAGGGTGGAAAGCCGAGTTGTTGCAAGGCCTCGGCATACTGCAGGGCGAACGCGCGCGCGGCCGTCTCGTCGGCGCCGTCGCGCAGAATCAGGCCATTGTCCTGATCCGTGCGGAAGATCTGCTCTCCACGGCCTTCGCTTCCCATTACGATCAGGCAGGCATCGCTCGCAAGTTCGGGCGGCGCCAGCATCGTGAACAGTTTGCGCATGAGCTGCTGGTTCAGTTCGCATACCAGGCGCGCGATGTGGCGGGGATGGGCTCCCTGGCGCTCCAGCGCCCGCACCGTTTCGGAGATGCCTTCGGCCGGTTCGCGCAGGGCCTCGACCGTGCCGGCGGCTTCCATGCGATTGATCAGCATGAATGACTGGGTCGACAGCATGCCGAGCAGATCGAGCTGCTCGAGCATGCCGAGTACCTCGTCAGCGCGTGTGATGACGACGCGCCCGATCCGATGGCGAGTCATCAGCAACAGGGCGTTGAAGACGAAGTCTCCCACCTCGACGCCGATCAGGTCGAAGCGGGCCAGGCTGCCGATGGCGTGCGCGCGCTCGACGCCTTGAGCGGCGACGGCCCGGGCGATGTCGGTGAGCGTGACGATGCCGGTGCGCCCCTTGTCGCGCACAAGCGCGGCGCGGGCGTTTTCGCTGATCAAGACCGCGGTGGCTTCGGCAATGCTGTCGGCGGCGTCGATGCGTATGGCGGAACGCACGTCGTGTGCGCAAATGCGAGCCATCAGCGGGCCCGAACTCTCCTCGGCCCGGTGGCGTTTGCGCAGCCCAAGCAGGCGGGACGCAAGGCTTGCCTCCACGTGGTCATGCAAAGGCGGGCAACGTTCCCCTAGGCGCAGGAATACGCTGCGCGGCAGGGTGTAGCACAGCGTTTCCTCGTGGGTGCTGAGGCGGCAGTCGTGCGTGCCGCGCAGGAGGGACGCTGCGCCGACGAGATCGTCTGGCCCGTAGACCGCGAGCGCCGTGCCCGACTCGTCGTATTCGTCAACGCGTCCCTTGATGACGATCCACAGGACCTCGGCATTCTCTCCCGGTTGGGCGAGAGCATGTGCCGCTGGGAAGTACTCCACGTCCAGTGCATCGGCGGCGCTTTGCAGATCCTCGGATCCGAGACGGTCGAACGGGACGATCTGACGCAGAAAGTGGACCTGGTCGGCGCGATGGTTCATGTCGGCGATGGTTTGGTGCCGGGGCGGCCGTGGCTGCCCCGGCACGCGCCGTCAGTGGGAAGCCGGCACTTCGGCGCCGATACCCGTTTGCGAACGTACGAACTGCGCTTCGAAGTCGCCGCGCTCCCGTATGCCCTGCTCGCTGCGATCGGTGACGGAGAAGAACCAGATGCCGACGAACGCGACGGTGACCGAGAACAAGGCGGGATACTTGTACGGGAAGATCGCCTCGGCGTTGCCGAGAATATCCTTCCACACCGTCGGCCCGAGGATCACCAGTATCACGGCGGTGGTCAGGCCGGCGACCCCGCCCAGGAACGCTCCGCGCGTGGTCAGGCGGCGCCAGTACATCGACAGGAACAGCACCGGGAAGTTGGCGCTGGCGGCGATGGCGAAGGCGAGGCCGACCATGAAGGCGATGTTCTGCTTCTCGAACAGAATGCCGAGCATGATCGCGATGATGCCGAGCACCACGGTGGCGATCTTGGAAACCTTTATCTCCCGAATTTCGTCGACCTTGCCGCCCTTGAATGCATTGGCGTAGAGGTCGTGCGAAACGGCGGAGGCGCCGGCCAGCGTCAGGCCGGAGACCACTGCAAGGATGGTGGCGAAGGCCACGGCGGAAATGAAGCCGAGGAACAGGTCGCCGCCGACCGCGTTGGAGAGATGGATCGCCGCCATGTTGTTGCCGCCGATCAGGACTCCCGCGGCATCGAGGTACTGCGGATTGGCCAGCAGGATGATGGCGCCGAAGCCGATGATGAAGGTCAGGATATAGAAGTAGCCGATGAAGCCGGTGGCGAAAAATACCGAACGGCGTGCCTGTTTGGCATCGGCAACGGTGAAGAAGCGCATCAGGATGTGCGGCAGGCCGGCGGTGCCGAACATCAGTGCGATGCCCAGCGAAATCGCGGAGACGGGATCGGAGACGAGGCCTCCGGGCGCCATGATGTTGCCGCCTGCATCGCTGCGCACCTGGATCGCGGCTCCGAACAGGCTTTCCAGGCTGAAGCCGAAGTGCCAGAGCACGGCGAGAGCCATGAATGTGGCACCCGAGAGCAGCAGCACGGCCTTGATGATCTGCACCCAGGTGGTGGCGAGCATGCCGCCGAAGGTGACATAGAGAATCATCAACACGCCGACCATGACCACGGCGACCTCGTAGGGCAGACCGAACAGTACCTGGATGAGTTTGCCGGCGCCTACCATCTGCGCGATCAGGTAAAGGGCCACGGTAGCCAGGGCGCCGAAGGCCGAAAGCGTCCGGATACGGCGTTGACCGAGGCGATAGGAGGCGACGTCGGCGAAGGTGTAACGGCCCAGGTTGCGCAGCCGTTCGGCCATCAGGAACAGGATGATCGGCCAGCCTACAAGAAAGCCGATGGAGTAGATCAGCCCGTCGTAGCCCTTCAGGTACACGAGGCCGGAAATGCCGAGGAAGGAGGCGGCCGACATGTAGTCGCCGGCGATGGCCAGGCCGTTCTGCAGGCCGGTGATCCCGCCGCCCGCGGTGTAGAAATCCTTCGCGGTACGGGTTCTCTGCGCAGCCCAGTACGTGATGACCAGGGTGGCGAGCACGAATACCACGAACATGCTGATCGCGGCGTAGTCCACCGAGCGTTGCCGAACCGGGCCGGAGATGGCTTCCGCGGCGAGGACCGAGGCCGGGGCGCATGCAAGAGCCAGAGCTAGTAGCGACTTTCTCATTTCACATCCTCCACGATCTGCTGCACGAGAACGTCGAACTCGCGGTTGGCGCGACGCACGTAGATGCCGGTCAGAATGAACGCAACGAGGATGATGAGGATGCCGATCGGGATGCCCCAGGTGATCACGCTTGTTTCACTGAGCGGCGTGCCCAGCAGTCCGGGGTTGAATGCGATGACGAGGATGAAACTGTAGTAGATCACCAACATGACGATGCTCAGCGTCCAACCGAATCGGCTGCGTCGCCGCACCAGCTCCTGATAGGCCTGGTTGGCCTGAATGCGTTGCAGTAGTTCCTGCTGCATTGGTCTTACCCCCAAGTGTTGTCGTTATGATGCTCTTATATGGCCGTGCGCCGGTGTATGCCCCACCGGCGCACGGGTACTGCTCTTCGTTCAGCCCAAAACGAGATGCCTCTGCTGCCTTGTGATCGAACCGCCAAGCCCCCCGGCAAGGGCGGTTCGGGCAGGTGAGAGGCCTTAAGCCTTGCCCTGCAACTGGAGAATGACCCCTTCATTCTCCAGTGTGGAGGTGTCCGAAGTGATCTCCTCGCCCTTGGCGATCGAGCGCAGCAGGCGGCGCATGATCTTGCCGGAGCGGGTTTTGGGCAGACCGTCGGAGAAACGGATCTCGTCCGGTTTGGCGATCGGCCCGATCTCTTCGGCGACCCAGTCGCGCAGGGTGCGGATCATGTCCTCAGCGGCATCCCCGACCGGGCGGTCGCCCTTGAGGATGACGTAGGCGACGATCGCCTCGCCCTTGACCTCATGCGGACGACCGACCACGGCTGCCTCCGCGACCAGTTCATGCGCGACCAGTGCGGACTCGACCTCCATGGTCCCTAGGCGGTGGCCGGAGACGTTGAGCACGTCGTCGATGCGCCCCATGATCCAGAAGTAGCCGTCAGCGTCCTTGCGGGCGCTGTCGCCGGCCAGATAGTAGCGGCCGCCGAACATGCCCCAATAGGTCCTGCTGTAGCGTTCGTCGTCGCCCCAGATGGTGCGCAGCATGGAGGGCCATGGCTCCTTCACCACCAGGTAGCCGCCACGGTCGGCTTCGGTGATGGACTCGCCGTGTTCGTCGACCACGTCCGCCATGATGCCGGGAAGCGGCATCGTGCAGGAGCCCGGTTTGGTGGCCATCGCGCCCGGTACCGGAGCGATCATGTGTCCGCCGGTTTCGGTCTGCCACCAGGTGTCGACGATGGGGCAGCGCTCGCCGCCGATCACGCGGTGATACCACATCCACGCTTCCGGATTGATCGGCTCGCCGACCGTGCCGAGCAGACGCAGCTTCGACAGGTCGTAGGCATTGGGGAACTGATCGCCGAGCTTCATCAGCGCGCGAATGGCGGTCGGAGCGGTATAGAAGATGCTGACGCCGTGATCGGCGCACAGTTTCCAGAAACGGCCGCCGTCGGGCACCGTCGGTGCACCTTCGTACATCAGCTGGGTACCACCGATCGCGAGTGGGCCATAGGCGACGTAGGTATGGCCGGTGATCCAGCCGACGTCGGCAGTGCACCAGAACACGTCCTTGTCGTGCATGTCGAATACCCACTTGCAGGTGAGCATCGAATGCAGCAGGTAGCCGGCTGAGGAATGCTGAATACCCTTGGGCTTGCCGGTCGAGCCCGAGGTATAGAGTAGAAACAGGGGATGTTCTGCGTCGACCCATTCGGGCTCGCATTCGTTCGGCTGTCCGGCGATCGCATCCGCCCAGGTGACGTCGCGTCCCTCGACCATGGGCACGCCGTGCCGGGTGCGTTCGAACACGATCACTTTTTCGATGCTGGGCGTTCCGTGCTCGACGGCCTTGTCGACCGCCGCCTTGAGTTCGACGACCTTGCCACCGCGATGGCCGCCGTCGGCGGTGATGATCATGCGGGCCTGGGCATCGTTGACGCGGTCCTTCAGTGCCTCGGCAGAGAAACCGCCGAATACCACTGAATGAATGGCGCCGATACGTGCGCATGCCTGCATGGCAATGACGGCTTCGGGCACCATCGGCATGTAGATGACGACACGGTCGCCGCTACGGATGCCCTGTGCCTTGAGCGCATTGGAGAACTGCCCTACGGCGGCGTGCAGTTCGCGGTAGGTGTAGGTCTGAGTATCACCGGGTTCGCCTTCGAAGATGATCGCCGTTTTGTTGCCACGTTCCTCCAGATGGCGGTCAAGGCAGTTGTAGCTGACGTTCAGGACACCGTCGTTGAACCAGCGAAAATGCGGAGCCTTGCTGCGGTCCAGCGTGGTGGTGAAGGGTTGTTTCCAAAGAATCTCCTCTCGTGCCCGTTCGGCCCAGAAGCCTTCATAGTCGCTGCTTGCCTGTTGACGCAGTTCTGTAAGGCGCTCCGGAGTGATGCGGGCATCTCTTGCGAACGCTTCGGGGGGCTGGAAATGTCGGTCCTCGTGCAGTACTGATTCTATGTTTTCGCTCATAATGCTCTGTTCCTTCAGCTGCGATTTCGAGTGTAGTCCTGTGCTCCTCAACCGTTCGAGCGTAGCAGAAAATTAGAAGGCTAGCGGCAAAAGCTCCATTCGGGTGTCGACTATCCGCTACGGGAATAATAGCCATAACTATGATATGGCTATTTCAGTCCTCAAGCCGAATGATGCCGCGATGCGGAACGTGTTTCACGTTCCATGCCTCGATCGCCCAGGTGAGAGTCTCGCGTGGAGTGGCGTGGAGCAGGTCGGGTGGTGGCTTCTGGTCCAGGAAGGTGAGCGCGCGCCACAGGTTTTCGCTCGGAGTACGCTGCTCGAGCGCGGGAGCATGAGTCTGCTTGCTTAGTTTCTCGCCACGGGAGTTCGCCGCGATGGGCAGGTGGAGATAGCGAGGATTGCGCAGGCTGAGAAGCTGCTGCAAGTGAATCTGCCTTGGCGTTGAATCGAGCAGGTCCGCGCCGCGCACGACATCGGTGATGTTCTGTTCGTCGTCATCGACTACTACGGCGAGTTGATAGGCGTAGAGTCCGTCCGCGCGGCGTACGATGAAGTCGCCGGATGTTTCCTGCAGCCGCTGCTGCTGCAGTCCCTGCAGCAGATCGTCGAAGTGGATGAGGTGTTCGTGAGTACGTACCCGTAGCGAGCGTGGCCGTCGTGACGAGCGTGCTCCGGTGCGGCAGGTGCCGGGGTAGATGATGCCGTAGGGACCGCGCCTTCCGTGCGAGGCGATCTCGCTTCGGGTGCAACTGCACTCGTACAGCCAGCCGTCGTCGCGTAGACGCTCCAGCGCGGCGTCGTAGGCATCGCTGCGTCCACTCTGGTAGAGAACTGATCCGTCCCACTCGAGTCCGTGTCGTTCGAGCGCATGCAGGATGGCGTCGGCTGAGCCGGCAACTTCGCGGGGAGGGTCGATGTCCTCGATGCGCAGCAGCCATTCGCCATTGGCCTGGCGGGCGCAGAGAAAGCTGCCTAGTGCGGCGATCAATGAGCCGAAGTGAAGGGGGCCGGTGGGGGAGGGGGCGAAGCGGCCATGATACGGAAAGGGGGATGCGGGCGCCGCTTGTGCGGCGCCCGCTGAAGTGAGCGTGACGACGCTCACGCCATCTGCTTCTCCTTGATTTCCTGCAGCGTTTTGCACTCGATGCACAAGGTCGCGGTCGGGCGTGCCTCGAGACGGCGAATGCCGATCTCGGCGCCGCAGGACTTGCAGAAGCCGTATTCGCCAGAATCGATGTCGGTCAGTGCTTCGGCGATCTTCTTCAGCAGCTTGCGCTCGCGGTCGCGGGTGCGCAGTTCGAGGCTGAATTCCTCTTCCTGCGTGGCGCGGTCGGAAGGATCGGCAAAGTTGGCGGCTTCGTTCTTCATGTGTTCGACCGTACGGTCGACTTCTTCCATCAGCTCTTTGCGCCAGGCCAGGAGGATTTCTCGGAAATGCTCGAGCTGCGCGTCGCTCATGTATTCCTCGCCTTCCTTGGGCTCATAAGGCGCAATGCCGGCGACAGGGGAGCGTACGGGGGTGTTGGGGCTCTGCTCGCTTGCGGCCATCTTGTTTACTCCAGCATGTGGCGTCGTTGTATCGGCGTTTTTGCGCCGCGGGGTCAAAAGGACGATTAAGTACCAAATGACGCCCCGTTGCGCAAGAGAGAAAGAAGTCTACGGCGCTGAGTTGCGTAGTTCGGGAACGCTTCTCCGGCGCGCATTCGCTCAAGACGGTCTGCGCGTCGCGCATTGTTTTAGTATGCGCTTTTCCGCGCCGCACACCCGAGGTAGCTATCCATATGTCGCTGCAAGCGTTGATTTTCGATGTAGACGGGACTCTCGCCGATACGGAACGCGATGGCCATCGTGTGGCGTTCAATCGGGCTTTCGATGAGGTCGGGCTGGATTGGGAGTGGTCCGTGGAGTTGTACGCGGATCTGTTGTCGGTCACCGGTGGCAAGGAACGAATCCGTTACTATCTGCAGCGCTACCGGCCCGATTTCCAGCTGCAGACAGATGGCGATCTCGCCGCCTTCATTGCTGATTTGCATGGACGCAAGACCCGTCATTACCTGGCGCTGCTCGAAAGCGGCAGCATTCCGTTGCGCCCGGGCGTGGAGCGCCTGCTGGAGGAGGTGCGTGCGTCGGGGATGCGCTTGGCCATCGCCACTACGACGACGCCGGAGAACGTCGAGGTGCTGCTGCGCGCGACACTCGGTGAGGACGCGATCGGCTGGTTTGAGGTTGTGGCGGCGGGCGACGTCGTCCCAGCCAAGAAACCGGCGCCGGACATTTTTTCCTATGCGCTGGAGGTCATGCGCTTGCCGGCCACTGCCTGTCTGGCCTTTGAAGATTCGCAGCACGGCCTCGTTGCGGCGCGCGATGCCGGCTGTCGTACGCTGGTGACGGTCAATGACTATACGCGCGGGCAGGATTTTTCAGGCGCCTGGGTCGTCGTCGATCAGCTTGGCGAACCGGGGCGGCCCTGCAAGGTACTGCAGGGCGATTTGGCCGGAGCCGCGTGGGTGTCGTTGGAAGGGGTGCGGCGGTTGTTCGATCGCCAGTAGCCGTTTGCCGCATCAATAGCCACCCTCGGGTTCGATTTTCTCGACGCGGCAGAATAGACGACCGCGCGCCAAGCGCAACTCGATCCGATCATCGACGTGCGCACGATCGGTGTTGCGTAGCGGTTCGAGGCTCCCGGGCGCGAGGGCGATGGCGTAGCCGCGTTGCAGCGTGGCAAGCGGGCTTACCGCGGTCAACGTTCGGCTCAGGGAGGCAAGCCGTTTGTGTTCCCTGTTTATGCGTTCCTGCATGGCCCGATGTAGTTCCTGGCGGAGTCGTTCAAGCCGTTTCGTCTGGGCGGATAGCGTCAACGCCGGTGAACGGGCGCTCAGTCTGGCCTGCAGGGTCTGCAGGCGGCTGCTGCGCAACTGCTGTTGCCGCGCGAGGCTCTGGTGCAGGCGCAGTTCGAGTTCATCAATGCGCTGGGCATGCTGCTGCAGCCTGCGCAGGGGGTGTTGGCGCGCCAGTCGTCCCTGTAGCGATTCCAGCATCCGTTGCCGCTGTCCGACGCGGGCATGCAGACGCAGTCTCAACGATTCGGCCAGCGAACCGAGGCGGTGCAGGAGTTGGGTGGCGTCCTGGCTCACCAGTTCGGCTGCGGCGGATGGGGTCGGTGCGCGCAGGTCGGCGGTGAAGTCGGCGATAGTGATGTCAGTCTCGTGCCCGACGCCGCAGACCACCGGAATCTCCGAGTCCGCA
This sequence comes from Acidihalobacter sp., assembly GCF_037381185.1. NCBI lineage: Bacteria > Pseudomonadati > Pseudomonadota > Gammaproteobacteria > Chromatiales > Ectothiorhodospiraceae > Acidihalobacter > Acidihalobacter sp. The sequence goes on along the minus strand of NZ_JARRQY010000020.1, from coordinate 27,160 downwards.
ATTGCCCGGGCCACCGCCTCCTCGTTGAAGGCCCACAGATCCTCCAGCGAGCCGCCGCCGCGCACCAGCAGTAGGGTGTCGCAGCGCTGTTCGTGGTTGGCGCGGGCAAGGGCCGCAATGATCGACGGGGCGGCACCGGCGCCTTGCACGCTGACTGGGTAGACATAGACGGGCAGAGCTGGGAAGCGCCGTGCCAGCACGCTGAGAACATCCCGCAGTGCAGCTCCGGTGGGTGAGGTGATGACGCCGAGACTGTGCGGATACGCGGGTGGCTGCCGCTTTCGTTCGGCATCGAACAGGCCCTCTGCGGCCAGGCGGTTCTTCAGTTCCTCGAAGGCGCGGCGCAGCGCGCCTTCGCCGGCTTCTTCCAGGTGTTCGACGATGAGTTGGTAGTCGCCGCGAGCCTCGTACAGGCTGACGCGTGCGCGAGCGAGGACCTGCAGGCCGGCCTTCGGAGTGAAACCCAGATGCCGGTTGCGGTTACGGAACATTGCGGCTCGGACCTGCGCATGCGGATCCTTGAGCGTGAAATAGAGATGCCCCGACGCCGGGCTGGAGACGTTCGACAGTTCTCCTTCGACCCAGATCAGGGGAAAGCGTGTTTCCAACAGCCCCCTGGCTTCGAGGTTGAGACGGCTGACGGTGTAGATTTCTCGTGTGGACGTGTCATTCATGCATCATATGTTAACCGTCTTGATCGTCGTTCTGTTGAGTCCGAGCGAAACGTGGGCCATCGAGTCTATGCGCTGACGGTGTTGGCGGCATAGACATCATCCAGCAGATGCAGGTCGGGCGTCGTTTTTGCGAGCTGGTCGAGGGTTGGCCTGACGAAATCGCGCGTTATGGTAGGCATTGCCGAGGCTCAATCGGGTTCTGAAAACCCTTATAAATTGTAATGATGTGGCCTGGGATCCAGCATGCGGTATCAGCACCTTGCATGGTCGGGTCGAATAGGAAAAGTTTTTCCAGCGTCTGCAGGTATCGATGGAGTCGAGCATCGTGGCGCTGACCACTACGATCGAAATGTGCGCCCCCCACACAGTCGGCCATTAGCGCAGGGTGGCCGAACCGGTCAAGGCCGTGGCGCACGAACTGGCCTGGGACGAGGAACATGTCCGGGCTCTGTACCTGGCCGGCTTGGTCCGCGATATCGGCAAGATCGCCATCTCGGCCGAGATACTGAGCAAGCCGGGCCGCTTGAGCAGGGTTGAATTGAGTTTGTCCGGACCCATGTCGACGCCGGCTACAACATCCTGAAGAATATCGAATTCCCCCGGTCGATTCCGGACATCGTGCACCAACACCACGAGCGCTTCGACAGCTCGGGTTATCCGCTCGGGCTGAAAGGTACTTCCGTACTCCCCGAGGCATGCATCCTGGCGGTGTGCGATGTAATCGAGGCGATGACCATGTGCCGGCCTATGGCCCGGCCTGCGTCGAGGCCTGTTGCATGTTGTGCGAGGAGCACTTTCGCTTCGACTGGGGCAATGTCGGGCGGCCAGTGGGGAGTGTTCCGAATGCACGTTTGGCGGTAACGGCAGCCTGTTAACCGTTTTGTTACCGGATGGAGAGAGAATTCGGCGCTCGGCCGTTGCTTGACTTCCCTTTTGAAGTTTACCCGAGCCTTTCGAAAATATATAATTGACGGTTTACTTTTCGACGGGGTTCCACCATGCGAATCGTTCAGGAAGCGCTTACATTCGACGACGTGCTTTTGCTGCCCGCGCACAGCCGGGTGCTGCCGCGAGATGCGTCGTTGCGAACGCGCCTGACACGTACGATCACGCTCAATATCCCGCTGGTATCGGCGGCGATGGACACCGTGACCGAGGCCCGTCTGGCCATCGCCATGGCGCAGGAAGGCGGCATCGGCATCATCCACAAGAATATGACACCGGAGCAGCAGGCGCAGCAGGTCCGCCTGGTCAAGAAATACGAAAGCGGCGTGATTACCCAGCCGATCACCGTTTCTCCCGGCACCAGTATCCGTGAAGTTCTGGCGATCACCCGGGCCAACGATATCTCGGGCGTGCCGGTGGTCGACGGAGAAAGCCTGGTCGGCATTGTCACCAGCCGCGACATGCGGTTCCAGGATAATCTCGATGCGCCGGTCAGCAGCATCATGACGCCGCAGGAGAAACTCGTCACGGTGAAGGAAGGCGCAGACCGCGAAGAAGTCCGCCGGCTGCTGCACAAGTACCGCATCGAGAAGGTGCTGGTGGTCAACGGCAACTTCCAGCTGCGCGGCATGATCACCGTGAAGGACATCCAGAAGTCCACGGATTTCCCCAACGCCTGCAAGGACGAGCACGGCCGCCTGCGCGTCGGTGCCGCGGTCGGTACGGGCGAAGGCACTGAGCAGCGCATCGAAGCGCTGGTTGCGGCCGGCGCCGACGTGCTGGTGGTCGATACTGCGCACGGTCATTCGCAGGGCGTGCTCGACCGCGTACGCTGGGTCAAGCAGACCTATCCCGACATGCAGGTCATCGGCGGCAACATCGCCACCGGTGAGGCGGCCCGTGCGCTGGTCGAGGCCGGTGCGGACGGTGTCAAGGTCGGCATCGGCCCGGGCTCGATCTGTACCACGCGCATCGTCGCGGGCGTCGGCGTGCCGCAGATAACGGCAGTGGACAACGTCTGCCGTGCGCTTGAAGGTACAGACGTTCCGCTGATTGCCGATGGAGGCATCCGTTTCTCCGGCGATCTTTCCAAGGCGATCGTGGCCGGCGCCTACAGCGTGATGATTGGCAGCATGTTCGCGGGCACGGAAGAGGCCCCCGGCGAGGTCGAACTGTTCCAGGGGCGTTCCTACAAGTCCTACCGCGGCATGGGTTCGCTCGGCGCGATGCAGCAGGGTTCGTCTGACCGCTACTTCCAGGAGGAAGCGTCGGCAGTGGAGAAGCTGGTGCCTGAAGGCATCGAGGGCCGCGTGCCGTACAAGGGGTCGATCAGCGCCATCATCCACCAGCTCCTCGGCGGACTGCGCTCCAGCATGGGCTACGTCGGCGCGGCCGATATCGAAACCATGCGCACCGAGCCCGGCTTCGTGCGCGTGACCAACGCCGGCATGCGCGAAAGCCATGTGCATGACGTGGCGATCACCAAGGAAGCGCCGAACTACCGCATCGATTGACGGCGCTGCGCCCGGCACACGGGCGCTCGAGACAGTGCTTCGATGCACCCGTGGGACGGCCGCGACTCCCGGACAGGGAGCCGCGGCCGTTGTTTTCCGATCTCCTGCAGCGTGAGCGGCCATGACCCAGAGCATCCATTCCGACAAGATCCTCATCCTCGATTTCGGTTCGCAGTACACCCAGCTCATCGCCCGCCGCGTACGCGAGGTGGGGGTTTACAGCGAAATCCATCCCTGGGACATGGACGAGCAGGCGCTGAGGAATTTCGCGCCCGCCGGGATCATCCTCTCGGGCGGCCCCGAGTCGACCATCGGCGATGATGCTCCGATCGCACCGCAACTGGTGTTCGAGCTGGGCGTGCCGGTGCTGGGAATCTGCTACGGCATGCAGACCATGGCGGCACAGCTCGGCGGCGAGGTCGAGACCAGCGATCATCGCGAGTTCGGCTATGCCCAGGTCCGCGCCCGCGGTCACACGGACTTGTTGCGCGACATCGAGGACCACACCAGCCCGGAAGGCTATGGGCTGCTCGACGTCTGGATGTCGCACGGCGACCGCGTGCGCACCATGCCGCCGGGTTTCAATCTCATGGCGAGCACCGAGAGCGCGCCGCTGGCCGGCATGGCCGACGAGGAGCGACGCTTCTATGGTGTGCAGTTCCATCCGGAGGTGACCCATACGCGTCAGGGCACGCGCATCCTGGGCCGTTTCGTGCTCGACCTGTGCGGCTGCCAAGCGCTGTGGAACGCCGGCAACATCATCGAGGACAACATCGTCCGCGTGCGTGAGCAGGTCGGGTCCGACCACGTCGTCCTGGGTCTGTCCGGCGGGGTGGACTCGTCCGTGGTCGGCGCTCTGCTGCACCAGGCCATTGGCGAACAGCTCACCTGCGTGTTCGTGGATCATGGCCTGCTGCGCCTCGGCGAAGGCGATCAGGTGATGCAGACCTTTGCCCAGCACATGGGCGTGAAGGTGATTCGTGTCGACGCGGAGGAACGCTTCCTCGAAGCGCTGAAAGGCGTCGAGGATCCGGAGGAGAAACGCAAGATCATCGGCCGGCTGTTCATCGAAGTGTTCGACGAAGAATCGGCTAAGCTCGACGGTGTGCGCTGGCTGGCCCAGGGCACGATCTACCCCGATGTGATCGAGTCGGCCGGCAGCAAGACCGGCAAGGCGCATGTAATCAAGTCGCATCACAACGTCGGCGGTCTGCCCGAGGACATGAAGCTCGGCCTGGTAGAGCCGCTGCGCGAGCTGTTTAAGGACGAAGTGCGCAAGATTGGCCTCGAGCTGGGGCTGCCCTACGAGATGGTCTACCGGCATCCGTTCCCGGGGCCGGGGCTGGGCGTGCGCATCCTGGGCGAGGTCAAGAAGCATTACGCAGACCTGTTACGCCGCGCCGATGCGATCTTCATCGAGGAACTGCGCCGTCACGGGCTTTATGACCAAGTCTCGCAGGCCTTCGCCGTATTCCTCCCGGTCAAGGCGGTCGGGGTCATGGGCGACGGTCGCAAGTACGACTACGTGGTTGCGCTGCGCGCTGTGGAGACCATCGATTTCATGACCGCGCGCTGGGCGCATCTGCCCTATGAGTTCCTCGATCTGGTCTCGCGCCGCATCGTCAACGAGATCGACGGCATCACCCGCGTGGTCTACGACGTGACCGGCAAGCCGCCGGGCACCATCGAGTGGGAGTGAGGTGAATCCCTACCTCATTGATTCGATTTGGTAATTTCAATGCCATTGATGGATGTTCGCGCATCATCGATGGCATTTTTCGTGGAACGGTTGGTTGCTATTCTTCAGTTTGGGAAAATGCCAGGACATATTTCTCCAGTGGCGCATGGTATCGAATTTAGCCAGCTGAAGTGACTGCCGAATCGACCGCAGGATAAGGTGACACCGTAGCGTCAATCCAAGTCACTCCTCAAGGCACTCTTAGCACCGCAGTTGTTTCCCAATTTTCCGAATTTGCACGCGGAATGTTTGAGTCATCGTGTTGGGGTGCGGGGCGATCTCAAGTTTTGGCAGGCGAGTGGTTGGACTGCCATGTTCCCGGTGTGACATCGAAATTCTCCCGAAATAGCGTAATGAACGCGCTGATGCTTTGATAACCGCAATTAAGCGCCACGGTCGTGACCGGCAGGCCGCGCGACAGTTGTTCGAGTGCGCATTGAAGACGCATTTGCTGGCGCCACTGCCCCAGGCTCCAGCCAGTTTCATCGGCGAATCTCCGCGTCAGCGTGCGGCGCGACATGTTGCACCGCTGTGCCCAGTCGTCAAGATCGGCTGCATCGGCAGGTTGCTCTAGCAATTTCCTCACTAGCGCCTGCAGGCGCGGGTGAGTGGGCATGGGCAGAAAGCCGGTCATCGGTGCAAGGCGGCCAAAAGCATGGGCAAAGGTTGCCAAGTAATGGCTTCTTGCTGTGCCCCCCTTTGGCAGTTCATCCAGCAAGGCTTGCATTAGCGGCGTATTGCGCACTACGGTCAATGCGGCAGGCATGGAGGCTTGAGATCCGGTCTCATCGAAATAGTGGCTAACCGCCTCCAGCGGACCATAGCTTGCTGCGGCGTGTGATTGCCATGGCGGCACCCAGCCCAGGCAGCCGGGAGGTAGCACCCAACGGCCGGATGCTGTCTGCACGTTGACAACACCGACCTGTACGGAGAACAACTGCCCTTCGGCATGACAGTGCTGCTGGTCATGCAACTCTTTGCCGTTTTTGATGGAGCGAGTGACAAGCAATTCCATTTGATGTCCCATTTGAGATATTTATTTGTATTTTATCGATAGCAGGCCATCTTGAATACGCCCAAACTGTCCATCCGTTTCTTTGTTTGGAGACAGTGATGCAATTCCTGCTTGATACAGACATGACACCAGCCCAAGTTTTGGCACATCTCGATCCGAAACTGCGTGCGATTGGCGACTCGCTGATGCAGCGGCAGCCCGCTTGCGCCGTCGGCGATGCCCTTGCGCTCAGGCGCACCCTCGACCACGCATGTGCATGGGCGCATGCCGCGCTGGAGCCGCTGTTGCTTGAGCTTGATCCCGCCTTGCCCTTGGCGCAGCCAGGCATACGTCCTCAGCAGTTGCGGGCGGAGTACCCGGCCTATTGGCTGTTCGATCCAATAGACGGTGCCGTGCAGTATCTTCATGGATTGCCGCTGTGGACCATGACGCTGGCCTTGCTGGTGGATGGTCGCCCGGTGCTAGCCTGGGTGTATCACGCCGCACTTGGCATGCTGTATTGCGCGTCGCAGGGTGGTGGTGTGGCTGGCAACACCAAGTCGTTGTCAGTCACACCGCAAAGCGACTTGGCGATGGCCTTCCTCGGCACCAGTTTTCCCAACTACCCACCGCGCCCGCAGCAAGAGGTGGGGGCCTTCCTGCGCCGGCTCTCCTCCGTGGTGCCGCTAGTGCTGGCGCAGCGCTGGATGGGGCCGGCATCGCTGTCACTGTGTCAACTCGCGGCTGGTCAATTGCACGGCTATTGGGAGCAGGGCAGTTCTCTCTACGACTGGTTGCCAGGTATGTTGATTGCCAGCGAGGCTGGAGCGATTGTGACGGGGCTCGATGGTTGTGAATTGAATTGGATGAGCGACGGGATTCTGGCCGTGACGCCGTTGTTGCAGCCAGCCTTGCTGCAGGCACTTGATGGAGCCGTGGGGGTCTGACCGACATCGAACACATGGAAACTTCTGTGCGACGCTGAGTAACTTGGGGGATCAGGCAGATTTTCACCCCCGAACGGCGGGTTGCACCTGCTTTGGTTGAACGTCAAATACCCTCTATGGGTTGAGCGCCGCATGAGATTTGCTGGACATGGCACTTTTCATGGCATCGAACGTTGTTATGAATGCAAGCCTTTGCCGTATAAAGACTTTTTCAGCTCATTAACGACTGAGTGGGGGTGGTTTTTCCTATTTAACTCATTGATTTAATTGATGTAATGTATTATGCGTTAGTTTCACACTCGCAATGAACCGCCCCGGTTTTCGCAGAGGTTGTTTGGTTGAAATTACGCGGTAACAAGGGTTTTATCGAGTTGTCACGTCTTATCGACAGATCATGCTACTCAGTACGGCAGGTCATGCCAAGCGCGTCAGCACTGCCTCCACATCGTCGAGAAAGCTAGTCCAGTCGCCATCTTCGTCAATGCCATTAATGCGCAAGAGGAACAGTCCCTCGACGGCTAGGAAGGCCACGCGTGCCGCTTGTGCATTCGACGATGCGCCGGCTAGACGATCAAAAATCCCCCGATACCAGTCGCGTGTTTCTTTCAAATGCTCAGGATTTTCCAGATAGCTGACCATCAGGCCTGCAATTTTCGCGTCCATCGCCTGCTGTGAGGTTCGCGTCGCCGCGATGTAGCTTCGGATAAAGTCGACCGGACCATCCGTCGCCGCGTCGTCCAGCATCGCGTCGAACCGGCTTGTCCAGCGATCAATCAGGCTGCGCACCAAGTCATCCCTGCTGGCGAACGAATACTGCACGCCGCCCTTGGAAATGCCCGCCGCCTTTGCCAAAGCGCCAATGGTCAGTGCGGAGCCGCCTTGCTCGCGCACCAACTCTTCGGCCACGTCCAGCAGTCCGTCACGGGAGATGGTTGGTTTTCTACCCATTGTCTTTCTCTTTTAACCCCACTACCATCTTATTTAAATACGATTGTATTTATAATTTAAAGAACGCGTAAATCATAGGTGAACTTGTGCTTTATTGCTCCTCGAACCCCAGGCATTGGCTGATTCTGCTGGCAGTAATGCTGGCATTCCTGCCGGTCGTTATCGACATGACCATCCTGCATGTCGCTGTCCCCAGGTTAACCCAGGCGTTGGGCGCGTCCAACAACCAAGTGTTGTGGATCATCGACATATACCCGCTGTTGATGGCAGGTTTACTGGTGCCCATGGGTACGTTAGCCGATAAGGTTGGCAACCGACGCATCTTGCTGATCGGCTTGGTGATCTTCGGGGTTGCCTCAGCCGTGACGGCCTTTGCGCCTACTGCGCAGATGCTGATTGGCGCGCGCGTTATGCTGGCGTTGGGGGGATCAATGATCATGCCGTGCGTGCTGGGCATTATCCGCCGTACCTTCGAGGACGATAAGGAGCGAGGACTGGCGCTCGGGCTATGGGGGACAGTGGGGGCTGCCGGTGCGGCGGTTGGCCCGCTGATAGGCGGTGCGCTGCTGGAGCATTTCTGGTGGGGCTCGGTGTTCCTGATCAACGTACCTTTGATGCTCGTCGTAGCCCCGGCCTGCTGGCTACTGCTGCCGTGTCAGGAGCAGACCACGCCCGGTCATTGGCCGATTGGCCAGGCCTTACTGCTGGTTATGGGCATGGTTGCGGTGGTGTATGCAGCCAAGACGGGGTTTGGTGGCAATCAGCCCCTTGCCGTGGTGTTGCTGACGTTGGTCTTCGGATTGGCAATGCTGGTGCTGTTTGCTCGAAAGCAGTTACGCGCAGCTGCGCCCATGTTGGACCTGTCCTTATTGGCACACCCTGCCATCGTCGCCGGTATCATCATGGCGGTGGTTGTCAGCGGCGCATTGGCCGGGGTCGAACTGACTCTGGCGCAGGAACTGCAATACGTCCTGGATAAAACACCGCTTCAGGCCGGGATATTCATGATCCCCATCATGGCTGCGGCGGCAGTGGGCGGTCCGGTTGCGGGTTGGCTATCTGCCCGGTATGGGCTGCGGCCAGTGGCCAGCCTGTCTATGGTAGTCGCAGCGCTGTCGCTGGACGGGCTTGCCGTGCAGGATTTCCATGCTCCGGGACTGCTCGTGCCGGTGCTGCTGGCACTGCTTGGTTTAGCTCTCAGCATTGGCCTGACTGCATCATCCATGGCTATTATGGGCTCGGTCGATGCAAGCAAGGGCGGTGCCGCAGGTTCGCTGGAAGCGACAGGGTATGAACTGGGCACAGGCCTCGGCATCACTCTCTTCGGTGTATTCATGTCGGCTATTTTCGGGCGTAACCTCACGGCACCTGTTGGGTTGCCCCCTAATCTCGCAGATCAGGCTGCCGTTTCGATGGGCAATACGTATCTGGTCGCGCAGCAGCTTTCTGATGATCAGGCTGCCGCATTGGTCGCTGCGGGCAAGGCGGCTTTTTCGACCACACACTCAGTGCTGCTTCTGACGGCTGCCGCATTGATCGGGGGACTGGCCGTTCTGGTGTTTTTCCTGCTGGCAGGAATGCGTAAAGGTACTGTTCGACATTAGCGCTTGCAGAGATCGCGACCGGTTTGCCAAGTTCGGACAAACCCCATATTCACAAGGTCGGATTAACAATGGAAGCCAAGGGAAGCTGGTAGATCCGTAAATAACGGGATCAGGAACCGAGAGCAGCAGGCAGCTGCCTCGCACCCTGCCATTCTCGCGACGTTTTTCAATGATCTGGAGCTACCGGCAGTTCGCTCAGGCCTGTCGTGCGAGCGACTTTGCTGCCCGGTCCTGTTGCCTTGGCAGTTATACAGCGAGTGGATCAGGAGCAGTGTGGGACCGCTTCCTGATCTCAGCGAACGTCCACCCCGACGATCGCCGAGCTTTCGCTGCGATAGGGTAGGCGCGCCTGGAAGCTGTGATGGCCCTTCTGCAACGGCCAGAACACGGTATAGGGCGGGCCGGACAGCCGGTAGGGTTTGCCGTCGACGTACCACACCACCTGACCGACCTCGGGTTCGACGTCGACCCGCAGGGTCAGGGTGTCCAGGTCGTGCGGGGTATCGGGGTTGCGCATGAGGTGGAGCGTGTGCGCGGGCGACTGCAGGGTCAGCCTGACCGTCCGCTCGGTGCTTCGGAAGCGCATCAGGCGCGCCGCATCGAAGTCCATCGGCAGATTGGCGATGTGATGGGCGTCGGCCCAGGGGCGCAGAAAGGCCGGCACCTTGAGGTAGATGTGCGGCCGGCCGTCGCCTGCCCGCCGCGGATGCAGCGGATTGCCCCACAGGCGCAGATAGCGGTCGTCGGGCGGCGGCGGTTCCGAGGCCGGAAACCATTCCTTCAGGGTCGGTTCGCAAAGCCCGTCGGCGCGCATGCCGGTGTAGGCGCACACCTGATAGGGACGATAACCGGGCGGTGGCGGGAAGCTGAGGTCGTTCAGGCCCTGGTAGCCACCGTCCAGATGCATCAATACCCGCTGGGCCAGGTCTGCGGCACTGGCCGCCCCGCCCAGTTTGTGCATGGGTAGCACGTCAGGCCGCCCAACCCAGACCCCGACCAGGTAGTCGCGCGAATAGGCTACCGCCCAGGCGTCGCGGTAGCCCTGCGAGGTGCCGGTCTTGATGGCGACCGGGAACGGGAATTCGGTGGTGCCCATGCGCGGGAAGCTGGGCAGCCGGGCCATGGGGTCGGAGAGGAACAGGGATACTTCGCGGGCGGCGTCCAGCGACAGTAGGCGTCGGCCGTGGCCGGGTTTGCCGTTTCTGACCCAGACCAGGTTCTTGAGCATGCCGTCGTCGGCCAGCACGCCGTAGGCACGCACCAATTGCTCCAGGCTCAGCGGCAGGGTACCGATGGCCATGCCTGCGCCGTAGTAGTCGGCCGGCTTGCTGTCGTCGTGTAGACCGAGCCGGCCGAGGAAATCGTATGTCTCGTCCAGGCCCACTGCACCAACCAGCCAAGTGGCCGGTACGTTGCGCGAGTTGGCCAGGGCACGGCGCGGCAGCATGGGGCCCAAATAGCGCAGGTCGATGTTGCTGAAGCCGTTGGCGAAGGCCGGCAGGTCGTACAGCACGGTGCCTGGCGTGATCGTGCCGCGGTCCAGGGCGTGGGCGTATACGAACGGTTTGAGCGTGCTGCCGGGCGAGCGCGGCAACTGGGCGTAATCGATGGCGCCGTGCGGACTGTCGAAGTAGCCGGCTGAACCGAGCCAGGCCAGCACCTGGCGCGACTTGCGACGCAGCACGATTACCGCGGTCTGCTGGGCGCCGGCGTCGTGCCACCTAGCCAGCATCCGGTCGGCCAGACGTTGCAGGTAACGCTGTAGACCCAGGTCCAGGCTGGTGTACACGATCGGGTTGTGCCGATCGCGGCGCAGCACGTGCTCCAGCTTGATGATCGCGTGCAGCGCGTACACTGGGCGTAGCGCCTCATGCGGGATGCGCAGCCGGGCGATCTGCAGCTTGGCCATGGCGTAGTCGGGGCCGTCGATTACACCGCGCGCGTGCAGCCTGTCGAGCGCCTGCTCGCCGCGCCGGATCGCCCGCAGCCGGCCTTTGCGCTGGAACGGGTTGGTCACGCCGGGGGCCTGCGGGATGGCCGCTAGAAACGCGATCTCCGCCCAGCTCAGATCCTGCACCGGCTTGCCCAGGTAGAGCCGGGCGGCATAACCGATGCCGTGGATGTCGTTGGCGTAGGGTACCAAGCGCAGGTATTGGCGCAGCACCGCGCGGCGACCGTAGCGGGCGGTCAGGAACAGGGCGGTGAAACTCTCCACCAGCTTGCGCCCGAAGGTGCGCGGGCCGGGATTCTGCATCCGCGCTACCTGCATGGCGATGGTCGATGCGCCGGACACCTTGCGGCCGGCGCGCAGATCCTGCCAGGCGGCGCGCAACAGGGCCATCGGGTCGACGCCCGGATGCTTCCAGAAGCGCTTGTCCTCCAGCGCCAGAGTGGCGGCGACTACGCGCGGCGGCAGCTTGGCGAGCGGCCAGTAGCCATAGCCCTGGCCCGGATCGGCGCTGGATTGGGCCAGGAAGCGGCCGTGCCGATCGTACAGCAGAAGGGTCGGCGACGGCGCCTTGAAGTGGGCCAGAGTGTAGGCGTAGCCCGCCACTCCGGCCAGGGCCGTGAAGACCAGCGCAGCCGTGCCGAGCAGGCAGCGGCGCCACGTCCGCTTCACTTCGTGGCTGGCTCGATGACCACCTGCGCGCCGTTGCCGTTACCGTAGGTCGCGTCGCGGTACATCATCTGCGCGTAGGCGGCCGGTTCGCTGTAGCGGCCCGGTATGGTGGCGCGGGTGCGGAAGTAGAAGTCGTAGGTCCCTTTGGGCAGGCTGTCGTAGTAGTAGGCCATGTGATCGTCCAGATAGGCCACGTAGGTGGGTGTCAGGGTCAAGCGGCCGCTCGGCCTGGCCTCCGGTGGTGCGGTCGCCAGGGCCGGGTTGAGCGGCTCCATGCCGGCGGCGATGGGCACTACCACGGCAACGTAGTGGCGCTCCTCGGGGTTGACCAGGGTGACGTGCTGCTCGATGACGTCGCCAACCCGAAACTTGAGCGTGCGGCCGGGCCGGTCCAGCTTGATATGCGCGGCCGGGACGCCGTCATCGGCTGCGACCCGCAACAGCTCGCGGTTGACCACGAAGCCCTGTGCCAGGGCCGGGGTCTCGCTGCCGGGCTGTTTGGGCAGGTAGCGCGTCACCGCGCGCACGGCCAGCGGGCGGCTCCCGTCGTTGCGCACCCGGATGGCGCCGGCACCGACGGTGTCCACGCGCACCAGCGGCGTCTTGCCGCCCACCTGCACGATCTTCTGGTGGCCGTTCAGCGTCAGCGTCGTCGGCTCCGCTGGTCCGCCCGAGCCGGCCGTGAGGTACTCGCTCAGGGCCAGAAGGGCCGCTGCGTCGGCATTGGTACTGCCCCAGCCGTTGCCTCTTCCCAGGGTGGTCAACGCGTCGAGCAGCAATTGCTTGCGCTTGGCGTCGTTCGGCTCGCTGACTTCCACCGCGCGCAGCACCGCGCTCACCGTGCGCGTCTCGGACGGCAGGATCTCGGCCGGTGTCGTCTGGGCGGTCGGTTGCAGGCCGCCGTAGATCTTGCGGCCGTGATATAAGCGGGTGACGATGCCGTCCCACAGTTTGCGGTCCAGCGCGGCGATGGTCTGCGGTTCGGCCGAATTGGAGCGGGCCAACACACGGGTCAATTGGGCGGTGCTTTCCAAGTCCAGATAGCGGGCGTGGCGCGCCAGTTCGGCCGCATAGGCCGAATCCAGCTTGCCGGCGTCGGCCAACGCGCTCAGAGCCATTACCCGTTCGGCGTAGGCGGCGCCGTCGACGAAGTGGCCGTAGTCTGAACGCAGCGCCTGTCTGAGCGCATCGGTCATGCGGCCGAACAGCTTATCGTCGATCTGGAAGCCGGCCCGGCGTGCCTGGATCATGAACTCAACCGACCAGGCGGTGAGCGACACGTAGCCGCGGCCGCCGGGCCAGAACGCCGCCAGGCCGTCGTCGCCGACCACGCCGCCGATCCAGTGCAGGGTCTGCTTCACCACCCGCTCGCGTTCATGGTCGTTGGTGGTCTGGCCGAGTAGGGCGTCCAGCTTCCTGGAGGCCAACATCACCCGTGCCCGGCTGATGCGCTGTTCGGTGCAGCCGTACGGATACTGCATCAGATAGCTGATCCCGGCGGCCATGCGCACCAGGGCCGGCTGGTCGCTGATCTGTACCAGCCGGTGCAGGGTGCCCGGCCGCACCGGACCGTCCACGGCGGTCAGGGTTATCGATTCGCCGGGCTTCAGGGTCTTGATTTCGCGCTGGATCATCGGGCGTCGGTCCGATCGGATCGGCAGCTTGACCGAGAATGCGTCACGGGCGCGGTCGGCGCTGCGCTCGACCCCGAGGGTAACGCTGACCTTGTTCGACTTCGGCTTGCCGTCGGCGCCATAGGCAAGGGTCGGCACCGATACGCGGTAGTCGATCCGCTGCGGCTGTCCGGTCTGCCAGTCGAACGACTGGTCGGTCGGCCCGGCCAGTTTGAGGCCCTTGACCCGGATGCTGGCCCGGCCGGGGCCGCCCTTGCCCTCCACCACGCGGCCGATGGCGGCGGCGATGAAGTGGTCCCCCGGCCGCACGAAGTGCGGCAGAGAAGGCTGTACGATCACCGGCAGGCGTACCTCGAGCATGCCTTTGGCGTAGCCGAAGCGGTCGGCGCCGCTCACCATCTTGGCGCGCAGCCTGAAGTTGGTCAGGTTGTCGGGCAGCGTGAGGTGCACAGTAGCGTTGCCGTCCGGACCGACCTCGATCGCCGGGTTGTAGTAGGGCACCGGCCGGAAATCCTTGCGGATGGTTACCTTGTCAAGCAGCGAGGCGCGCTGTTTGGCGCCGCCGCCGCCTCCCGGCAACTCCAGGAACGGCAGCCGGCCGAGCGTCAGATTGCGGGTGTCGCGCATCTTCACCCGGCTACCCCGATCGACAATGAAGTCCGGCAGCGGGTCCAGGCGCTGTTCCTTACCTAGCGCCAGCGCCGCCTGGTCGACCAGCCACAGGGTCACCTCGCCGGGCAGCGGCTTGCCGCGGTAGTCGTGCAGGTGCAGCTTGAGCGTGATCTTGCTGCCGGGAAGCGCCTGGTGCGGATAGCTCAGGTCGGCTTCGACCCGATGGTCACGCGGCGAGACGGTGACCCACTTGGTGGTGGCCAGGGTGGCCGGCTTGCCCAGGTCGAGAGTGTCCGAACGCGGCGCGGCGTCCTTTTCCGGCACCCTGCCGCGCATCAGCAAGTAGTGGACCGGTACGCGCGGCAGGTAGTCGCCGCGTATCTTGAGCTTGAACACTGCCGAGCCGTGGTGTACCGCCAGCCACCGGTAAAGATTGTGGCCGTCCGGCTGTTCGACCACCGCCAGGGCGTGAGCCTCCTGGAACGGACTTTCCAGAATCAGCTTGGCGGTCTCGCCCACGGCGTAATTGTGCTTGTCGGTGGCTACGCTGAACACCCGGGTCGGCGGTCGCGACCAAGTCACCGCTTGGGCGCCACCGGCGAACAGGTCTACGCGCAGCACCTGGCTGCGTCCAAGGCGGTCCTGGGAGGTGATTTCCACCACGTACACCCCGGCTTCGTGGATCGGCAGTCTGGGCTGGATCGGCTTGGTGCCGCTGAGATAGGTGTGGCGGTAGATCTCCTTGTCCACCACGTCGGTGACGTAATGGGCGTCGCCCTGGGTGAAGTCGCTCGCCTGAAGATGCGAATGCCACTGGCGATGCAGCAGGCGCAGGCGAATCTTCTGGCCCTTGAGCAGTTTGCCGTCCGGACCGACCGCAATAATCTCGGGCTTGATCTGGGTGGCCTTGGGCAGGTAGCGCGCCAGCTTCATTCCCAGCACGAAGGCCGGCAACACCTTGACTTCTCGGGTGTTGGTCACGGTCTGGTCGTCGGCACCGGTCACCGTGCTCTCGATCACGTAGCGGCGCGGCTGGGCGGTGGGCTCGATGGTCGGATCGAGGTCCAGCTCGGCCATGCCATGCTTATCGCTGGTGGCGGTCTTGTTCAGCACCGGCGTGGAGTGGAACACGCCCTGGCCGCTGAAGCGGGCATCGGTCGAGTACAGATAGCCGGGGCGCTTCTTCGGGCTCCAGTTGTAGGGGAACTGGGTGACCCGCCAGCGCACCGGCCGGCCGGCGGCCACGCCGCCGGCGTAATACCGCGCGTTCATCAGTACCTTGAAGGGGCGGTCCAGGCTGGCCACGACGGGGCCGTTCAGATTGACCTCGAAGCGTGGTAGGCGATAGGCCTCCTTGCGGAAGCTGACCGGAGCGCAGCGGCCGGCGTCATTTTGAAAATAGGCCTGGTAGCGGCCGGTCGGCAGTTTCTTCTCGTCGAACAGATGATAGAAGCTGCCGGCGCCGGTCAGCTTCAGCTTGTAGCGCCATTCCTTGTCGCCGGGGCCGTCCACCACCAGGGTCCCGGCGCCGTGGGCGGCACCGATCTCACCAGCCCGGACTTCGCGCACGTAGCCCTTGATGTGCACCGCCGCGTCCGGCTTATACACCGGGCGGTCTGTGAAGGTATGGCAGGCCTGGGTATTCTGTGGCCGGCGCAGGCGCAGGTCGCCCAGCGTCCACTGCAGCCAGGAGGCGCCGTCGGCGGTCCAGTGGCCGTGCTCGAACACCGGCGGCGGCCTGCTCGGATCGAGCACCAGCACGTCGTTGCCTTTGCGCACCACGATGCGATGGATAGACGCGTTGGTGCCCCAGCCCGGTGCCGGCCAGCTGAATTCGCCATTGGCGTTGCTGATGCCGCTGGCCAGGGTGGTCCAGTGGCCTTTCCGACTGCCCTGGATTACGATCTCGGCGCCCGCCACCGGTCGGCCGCTGCGCAGCGAGGTGACCACAAAACGGACCCGGTCCGATTCATCCACCGTGCTCAGCGCCAGGTCAGTCACCTGGACCCGGATCCAGGCGCGTTCCGAACTGCCGTTCAACTGGCGGATGCCGACCAGATAGGTGCCCGGCGCGTCCTTGCCGCTGATCCTGGCCAGATAGGGCTTCAGGTCCAGGCCGAAGCGGGCGCTGTGGCCGTCGCGCCTGAGCGGCAGCTTGACCAGGGTGGACACGCTGGGCGAGCCGAGCGTGCTGAGCTGGGTCTTGAGCGTGCTGTACGGGATGTTGAAATTGTTGTTGTCCCAGGGCGCCGGCCGCTCGCCCGGGCCGGGGGGCAGGCGGGATTCGTCCACCACCACAGGTCGGTCCGGGAATGGCCAATAGGAACGGTTCAGTGGGGCGATTCTGTCAATGCGCAGATCCAGGCGCCGGAAACCGCGTCCTTCGACCGGGACCATCTGCGGCCCGTAGCGTTCGACAATGCCCTGGCTGGTCTTCCAACGCAGGAAGTCGGCGCGTTTGGGGAAGTACAGATACAGCTTGCTCGGGCCGTCCATGGCGAGCGCCCGGCCGCGTTCGTCCTTGAGCGTGCCCGGCTCGACGTCGACCCGATACAGGGTGTCGTCCTTGAAGTCGCCGGTGATGGTCAGCTTGTCGCCTGCGTTGACGTAGCGCAGGCCGGCCACGGTCGGAGTGAAGCGCACCAGATTGCGCCCGAGTACCGGGTCGATCGCTTGCGGCCGTGCGGAAAACACCAGGTCGACCGCGCGCCGGCCGTCCGGGCATCGCAGCGCCTGCTCGCGCCCGTAGCGCGTGCCCTTGCGGGTGAGCGGATAGTCACGTCTGCCGCAGCCGACCGCGGTCGCCTGGAACGGCGTTTCGGTGGCAAAACCGATGTCGTAGAACGAACTGTCGGCGCGATCGTCCAGCGACAGGCGCATGTGCACGTTGACGCGGGTTCCCTGGGGGATCGGCTGATGGAACTCGATCACGTAGCGCGCGGAATCCGAGGGCTTGCTGCGCGCGAGCGGCTTGATGTCGTAATCGCCCGGATCGAGCCGGTGTGCGCCGACGCCGCCGACCCCCGGGTAGGGTCGCAACTCGACGGAGATCATGCGCGCCAGGGCGGCGACGTCAACCGGCTCGGCGAAGGTCAGCGTGATGCTGTCGAACGGCGCCAGGCCGCTGGCGCCGTTCGCCGGCAGGCTCGAGATCGGTGGCGCGAACAGGGTGCTCAGGGTTTGCCCGTGGCCGTCGAAGCGCCAATGGAAACGGGTCAGCGGCGGCCAGGGCTCGGCCGGGCGGAACTGCAGAGTGTGTGCGTTGAGCCAGGTGTAGGCGCCGGGCTGGGCTGGGGTGACCGTGACGAAGCGCTGCGGATGGTTCTCCGGGCCACCCTTGGCAGGTCCCAGGTCGCGGGAAAAGAACAGGGTCACCGGATCCCAGCGGCGCAGGAAGTGGTCGGGCACCATCACCGCCCCGGCCGGCTGCGCCGGCGCGGCAGTCGGTGCAGTCGCCGACACGGAAGGCAGCGGCCAGCAGAGCAGCAGCGCACACAGGAAGGTGAAGACGATCCTCGTCGACATGGGCTGGGTTCCTTTCACTCGGCCTTGAGTCCGGCGGCCTTGAGGTAATGGCGGAGCACATCGGGCGGCGGGCCGTCACCGCGCGATTTGGCGCCGACCAGCGCCGCCTGCACCTCGACCGTGCCGCCGCCGGCCGGCGCCTCGACCCGTAGGAGGTAGTCGCCCGCGGCCAGATGTCGCATCAGCAGCAGGCCGTGGCCGAGTTCACGACCGCCTGCGTCGAGCAGGCTGCAGCCGACTGTGTCGACGGAGGCCTTGACACCGACGCCGACCGTGCGCGCCTTATCGAGGTGGAAGTGATACAGGCGCGAATCGCCCGGTGCGAGCATGCGGGGCGCGCTCAGGCCTTCGGCCAGCGGCTCGGCGGCGACTTGACGCAGGCTGACCGTGCCGCCTGGCGCGGTGGTGGTGAGGCCGTCGAACAGCAGGGTCGTGGCGCCTTTGGGCAGATACAGCGGCAGGTCCGCAGCGGCTGTGAACAGGTGCAGGCGCTCGTGCCGGCCGGGGCTGCGCACCCTCACGATCAGGGGTGTGTCGCTATGCAGGACCACGGCGCCCGGCGCAGCCTGGTTCAGGCGCACAGCCGTGGCCGCGGCGACCAGCTTGACGGCGGCCGGCAGGCGCACCGGGCGCGCGCTCGATTGACCGTCGGCCGTGCTCTCGCCGGTCGCGTCCGTCAGCCAGGCGAGCACGAAGCCGGGCTTGTGTCGGAACAGCACACGGGCGTCGTCGTGCAGCAGCGGTGCAGCGCCGTGCAGGATGCGTCCGGAAGCCTCGATCACGCTCAGGCCGTCCACCGGCCCTGCCAAGTGTAGGCGCCGCCCGGCGGCCTTTTCCGCCGCACTCAGGTGTACGGTCAGCGCTCGCTGGCCGGAGGCGGCGAAGTGATAGCGGCCGAAGCGCCCCCCGCCCAAGGTCGACGCGGACGACGCGGACGACGCCGGCAACGCGAGCAGGGCGGCCTGGCCGGGTGCAGCACGCGTGTTGTAGAGCACCAGGCCGTCCGCCCGGCTGTCGACCTCGAAACTGCGCGGGGCCGCGCCGCTCCAGAGGCTGGCGAGCGTATTGCCGTGCCGGCGCAGTTCAGCGGCAACCCCGGCCGGCAGGGCCAGGCGCAGGTGCTCGGATCCGCCCGGAAGGCGCAGCCGGAGACTGGATCGGGCCGCCAGCCTGAGGTCGTGGCTACCGCTCGCCAATGTGCGCGCGGGTGCGGTGTCGAAGCGGTACAGGTGCAGTTGCAGCGGCAGGCCGACCTTGCCGTTTGCGCTATCCCACAGGCGCACGGCGGCGGGATCGGCGCTATGGCGCAGCCAGACGGCGCTGTGCCCGGCGACGGCGACCCCGGCCATGGCCGGCGCGGCGCCGGCCGGCCGGATGCCGGGGGTGCCGGTGGGCGACTCGACCAGCACCAGTTGCGTGCCCGTGCCGGACGACGGCGCCAGGTCGAGGGTGACTCGGGCGTGCGGCGCCAGCCCGAAGGCCAGCGGCCGCTCGCGGCCGAGCACCATGCGCCGGGCGGCCAGCCGGCCGGCACGGCCCTTGGGCAGGTCGCGGGCCAGCCATAGCATCGATCCGGCTGCGGCCTTGCGGCCCGACGCCGGCGTCTCCAGGACGTGCCCGGCACCGTTGGCCCAGAGCACGCCGGCGGCATCGCTCAGCGCGAACTGGCCGGGTCGCGCCAGGCGCACGGCGGCCACTCCCAGGGGGGGATCGAAGGTGTTGAAGCGCTTCAGGACCACGCCACGGGCCAGCTTCGAGCCTGCCTGGGCCGGCACCGCCAGCGCGCGGCCGGTCAACGCGAGGGGACCACCGGCGCGCTCCAGCTTCCAGACCCGCAGGCGGTATTCGCCAGCGGCGGCGGCCGGACCGAGCGGCATCAGCAGGCGTGGCGAGGCTCCGGTTTGCTGGCCTACGCCCAGCCAGTGACTGTTCTGCCTGTGCTCCAGGGCCAGTCCAGCGCCGCCGCCGGTATGGGCGGCGAATGCCCACAGTCGGCCGGGCGGGGTTGCCGGCAGGGCGTAATAGTGCACGTCGGCATCGCCGATCCTGAGGTGCGCCGGCAGGGGCAGCGGGACGGCCGGATGCACGACGGGCAGGCGCATGCCGACCGTGGTGGTGGCGGTGTCTGTGCCCACGGGGTCCACCTGCAGGCGATAGCGGCCCGCAGTCAGACGCCGGCTGATGAGGAAGTTCCAGTCGTCGGCCCGGTCGTCGTTTTCCGCGACCAGATCGCCCTGTGCGTCGTACAGCTTGGCGCGTACGTCCCGGTTGCCGAACGAGGCGAGTTCGACCGGTGCGGCGGCGCCCACGGAGACCGTGAGCGAGGCCGGCGCCCGCAGCGTACGCGTCTCGCCGGCGACCAGCTCCTTGCTATGCAAGGAGAGTTGATAGTCGAAACGGTTGTTCGGCCGTACGCTCGCGGTCTCCAGCAGGTAGTGCCCGGCGGCCAGCTTGCCTTTCCAGGGCCTGCCGCCGATCACTTCGGAAATCGGTTTGCCGACGGATAGCAGGGGGGGCGGGCACCGGCGCGAAGCGTGTGATCACGCGCACATCGACCGGCTGAGGCAGAATCACCAGCCGATAGTCGCCGGGTTCGAAATGTTGCAGGAAATTGGCGGGAACGCCGGGTTTGACCAGGGGCCAGCCGGCAGCGTCCTCCAGGCGGGCACGGAATCGCCGGCCCAGGCCCATGGCATATAGCCGATAGTAGCCGGCTTTGGCGACGTGGAAGCGGTACAGCAGTCCACTATCGGCCGGTAGCGAACGGCGCGCCCGGATGCCAGGCATCAGCTCGCCGCCGTCGATCGGTGTCTTGCGCGTCAGGCGCAGGCCGAACGGACCGCGGCTCTTGCCCAGCGGCCGGGTGGACAACTGGTATTCGCCTTGCCCCAGGTACTGGGCGATGAGGAAATTGCGCCCGATCCCGTTGGCCGATCGGCGCTCCAGGCTGGTGACGGTGCGGGTGCGCAGGTTGCCCTCGGTGCGCAGCAGGCCGGTGCTCTCCAGGCGGTAGAAGGCCGGCTTGTCGACGCGCACATCGACCGTGGTGGTCTGGCTGCGGTCGACATTGAAGAATCGGGCCTGGGAGGCGTCCAGTAACGGGAAGCGGGGGCGGTTGTTCAGGATGGTGGTCGGGATTGGCGTCAGCGGCGTCGTGGCGCTGAGTCGCCTGGGTGCTAGCGCCAGGCTGCACTGCAGCGCCCGGTCGGCGGGGTTCTGCAAGGCGATCCTGTACCTGCCGGGCCGCAGTTCGGCCTGTTTGCCCACGGCCCGGCCGTTCACCGTCAGTGGCAGCAGGCTGCCGTCTTCGGCCACGGCGCTGAGGCGGCCCGTTTCCGGGATTCGCACGCGGATTCGGAAGCGGGCGTGGGCCGCCAAGCTCAATGGCAGGGGCTGAGCGAGGTCAATCGGGAGGCGACGCACCAGCAGGGTGTGGGTCACGCCGGGCTGTTCGTTGAGGGCGATGCGGTAGTCGTCAAAGGCTTTGAGGTGCACGCGGGCGCTAAAGCCGGTCTGCGCCGCGTTCATCTCGGGTGCGAGAACGCCCTCGATCCCGGTGGGTACCGCGCTCAGGGTGACGATGCCCTTCCCGTTGGCGCCGTGCACGGGACGCAGGGTCAGTTTGTAGTAGCCGGGATCGAGTCTTTGGGCCAGTGTGCCGGTCGTGAACTCTGGCGCCTGGTAGTCCGCAGGGCGCTGGGTCAGGAGCGGCTCCAGGCGCAGCTTCGCGCGTACGCCCTCGGCCGTGAAACGATAGTTGCCGGATTCTCGTACCTTGAAGAACAAAGTCGCCTCGTCCAGCAGGTTGAAGCGCCGCCGCCAGCCGGTGCCCCGGTCCAGCGGAATGGCCGAATCGGCCACTACGGTTGAGTGCGTGCCGAACAGTCCGCTGCGGCATTCACCGTATATGCAGGTCATGACCGCGGTAAGGTCGATGGCGTCGCCGCCGTAGCCAGATTGCAGGGTGCCCACCCAATAGTCGCCCGGCGAACTGATCCGGGCCGAGTCCCGCCTGTGGAAATATTGCAGCACGTAGGGCTTGCCGGCCTCCCGGCGCACGCTCAACAGACGTTGGCCGTAGTGCTGCGGAACGCGCAGTTCGGCCACCGGCGGCAGGCTCTTCTTGTCTATGTCCGCGACGCGGTCCGGCGCGGCGAACGGCTGGCGGGCGCTGTAATCGGCGACTCCCAGCGAGGCCTTTTCCGCCTGCGGCAGCTCGAGGCGGAAATAGTCGGTCCTGCCCGGCACCCGCCAGCGGTCGACGCCGAACGGGCCCGCGATGTGACGACGGCGGCCGGCCTCTGGCAGGAGCGGGATGCCGAGGCGCAGGTACAGCGGATGCTTGGCCGAGCTTCGCGCCCAGGGCTGGGCCGGGCCGCCATAGGCAGTGAGGCGGTACAGGCCGGGCTCCAGGCGGACCGTCAGCAGACGCTCGGCCAGCGGTTTACCTGGTGTCGGCGTCGTTACCTGGGCGACCGGTTTGGCATCGACCAGCCAGTTGCCGTCTTTCCACAAGCGCAGGTCGGCCAGATTGCGACCGGCGGCCTCGATCGCCACGCGGCGTGCCTTGTCGATCTGCAGCCAGTAGGAACGCTGCTGCAGATCGCCCAGCGAACTGCGCACGATGCGGTACTCAGTCAAACGCGGGGCGGGGTAGGGGTTCAGTTCGCGGGCGCGCACCGCCTTCAGCGCCACTTGGTCGTTGCCTTTGGCGCTGGCGATGGTCCGCAGCAGATAGTCGCCTTTCTCCAGAAACAGGTCCAGCCGGCCGTCCTGTTTGCCCGGCCGGCCGGCGACCGGACCCGGCCCGGCCATACGGCTGACCAGTTGCAGGGCCACACCCTGGGCGCTGTGGGCCAGGATCGTGTAATGGCCGAAGGCGGCCACGTGCAGTACCGTCTGTGCGTCGCCGCGTGCCGGCAGCTTGTCCCGGTCGAGCCGCGGCGCCAGAGGAGCCGTATGGGCAAAGGCGTTGACGGTTGCGAGCCACAGCAGCGGCAACATGCACAAAGCCGCTCTGCTACCGGAAATCTTCCGCAATCTCATTCGCGTCATCCGCTGATCCCCATCGCCCTTTCTTCTTTATCGATCAGCCACGAAATTCAGTCCGCAAAATGAGGAGCGCGAAACAAAGTGCGCCATCGGGCGGAAAAATGAAGAACATCAATTTAGTCACGTTAACGGTGCTCAAAAACAACCGCCCCCTGGTTGCGCATGGCCGAGATCGAGGTGGCAGACCCGAATGGCTTTTTGTTACTTAAGTTATGCACAGCAATATTGGAGTTGACGACTAATAGATACCAGTACAGTTGTAGGCCGCAAAGCGCCAAACTTGTCGTCTGCGGTTGGAGCAGGATCTGCATCCAGGCATGCTACCTTCGCGGCTATCTGCCAGCAATAGCCTCACTGAGAATATGGCAATGATGGCTTCTTCAGTCCGCTCGTCAACGAGGCCATGCTCGTAACCGTTGACGTCTGTCATCCGCGCAGAACCGGGGCGGGCACCAACTGGCGAAGAACTACGTTGCCGATCGGAACTGCTTCGAGCTGTTCATCGAGTCGCCCGGTGAACCTTGACGGCTGAACGGGCGCTGCCATTGTCGGGGCGAGGTCAAATTGCGGATATTTCATGCAGGTGCGCTCGCCGTCGCTTCGGAGCGAAGTTGTCGCTGAGGCCAAGCGCGATCGTTCGTCGGGATATATATTTATTGCTTCGGCTCCGAATGACACGCTGATCTAATGATGAAGCCGCAAGGCGCACAGCACAGCGGGTTGTCCTGCGCAGACATTTAATCAGCGTGTCCTTGAAATAGGTGTTATTTAGGGGGCGGAGCAATAGGTCAGGGAGCAATAGTGCTCCGGGACAATAGCCAGGCAAAGGAGGTTTACAGCCATGGAATACCGCCATCTGGGTGCTTCAGGTTTCAAGGTTCCCGCACTGAGCTTCGGCACCGGAACCTTCGGCGGCAAAGGTGAGTTCTTCGGCGCATGGGGCAATACCGACGTCGCCGGGGCTCGGCGCCTGATCGACATCTGCCTTGACGCGGGCGTGACGATGTTCGACAGCGCTGATGTCTACTCCAGCGGTGCCGCTGAAGCGGTGCTTGGCGAGGCGATCAAGGGACGTCGCGACCGCGTGCTTATCTCCACCAAGGCTACTTTCCGGTTCGACGACGATCCCAACAGCGTCGGTTCGTCGCGGTTTCATCTGATCCGCGCTTGCGAGGCTGCGCTCAAACGTCTCGGCACCGACTACATCGATCTGTTCCAGTTGCACGGCTTCGATGCCATGACGCCGGTGGAGGAGACGCTCTCCACGCTGGACGATCTGGTGCGGGCCGGGAAGATACGCTACGTCGGTGCTTCCAACTTCTCCGGCTGGCATCTGATGAAGTCGCTTGCCGCAGCCGACCGCTACGGCTACCCGCGGTACGTCGCACATCAGGCCTACTACTCTCTGGTCGGGCGCGACTACGAATGGGAATTGATGCCGTTGGGACTGGATCAGGGCGTCGGCGCCGTCGTATGGAGCCCGCTGGGATGGGGGAGGCTAACCGGCAAGATCCGCCGGGGTGCGTCACTGCCGGCGACCAGCCGCCTGCACAAGACCGCCGAGGAAGGACCTCCGGTGCCGGAAGAGCTGTTGTTCAGGGTCGTCGATGCGCTAGACGAAGTCGCCGCTGAAACAGGCAAGAGCGTGCCGCAGGTCGCGCTGAATTGGTTGCTGCAGCGCCCGACCGTATCCACCGTGGTGATCGGAGCCCGAAACGAGGAACAGCTGAAGCAGAACCTTGGGGCGGTTGGCTGGAACCTCACACTGGAGCAGGTCGCGAAGCTCGATACTGCAAGCGAGGTCACGCGGGCTTACCCCTATTGGCATCAAGCCGGTTTCACTGAACGAAATCCGCTTCCGGTGTGAGCGCCGTTGCAGGAGGACTGTTTGTGCTCGCAGGCTTCCATGTTTTGTTTGCCATCGAGCAAGCGCTGTCGACGGTGTTACATTAAATGCGATGCGTGTCAGCTGATGCGCATGTACAAAGCAACCGGACCGTCTCTTGTTCTATGATTCGGTTTTTCGCATGGTCCTTGTTCAAGCCGTACGGTTTGTCGGGATTTCATGCACGCGGCACGCAAGATGACTATCGGAAGCTACACGTCGTGTCATCGGAGACGAGTATCGAGTAAACGGTTGTGCCCATAAAAACTACGATGCCGCTTCTGCCTGATGCCGAATGCGAAGACGATGTACGTTGGATCCGCAGCGCGCTGTCACTGGCGGCGAAGGCCGAGGCGGAAGGCGAGGTGCCGGTCGGTGCGCTGGTGGTGCGCGGGGGCGAAGTGCTGGGCGAAGGCTGGAACCGCCCCGTCGCGGCGCGTGATCCGACCGCGCATGCCGAGGTCAATGCCCTGCGTGCCGCGGCGCAGGCTGTCGGTAACTACCGTCTTACCGGGGCGATTCTCTACGTTACCCTGGAGCCTTGTCCCATGTGTGCGGGAGCGATCCAGCACGCGCGTATCGAGCGAGTGGTGTTCGGGGCCTACGATCCGCGTGCCGGCGCTGCCGGCAGCCGCTTTTCCATATTGCAGTCCCCCCATGCGTTGCGTCGAGTAGGGGTCCGCGGCGGCGTACTGCACGAGGAATGCTCGGAACGCCTGAAGGCGTTTTTCCGTAAGCGCCGCGGGTAGTGGGGCGATAATTTCAGTTGAAAGCATGGTGCAACGCAGTAATCGCCTGTGTTGTACCCGCAATCGTATCCCTAGAGGCTGGGCGGCATGGCCTGCAGGGAAGTGGGTAAGGGTTGATTCAACGCCTGGCCGTTCTTGTGGCTGGCCAGCCACATGAGAATGTCGTAGTAGCTGCGGATGTTCTGAACGTATAGTACGGCCTCGCGGCCACGAGCGTAGCCGTTGGCCGTACGGCTGTACCACTTGCGCTGGGTGAGCAGCGGCAACACATCCTTCACTTCGGTCCAGCTGTTGGGATTCTTGCCCAGGCGCTTGGCGATGTCGCGCGCGTCCAGGACATGGCCTATGCCGACGTTGTAAGCGGCCAGCGCGAACCATGTGCGGTCGGGCTCCTTGATCGAAGCAGGCAGCCAACCGCGCAGCTTGACCAGATAGGCCGCGCCGCCCATCACACTTTGTTCGGGATTCAGGCGGTTCGTGATGCCGATGTGCTTGGCCGTATCCAGCGTCAGCATCATCAGGCCTCGCACGCCCGTTGGTGACACGGCTTTCGGGTTCCAGTGCGATTCCTGATAGCTCTGTGCTGCGATCAAGCGCCAGTCCAGATCGTATTTCTTGGCGGCGGCCTTGAAGATCGGGATCAGTGCCGGGAGGCGTTCCTTGACGTGCTGCATGAATGTGAAGGTGCCGACATAGTCGAAGCCGCGAGCATGGCCGTAATAGCGCTCGGTGATGCGGTGCAGTACTCCGTTCTTCTCGATTTTGGCGAAAAAGCGCTTGGCCGCGTCGTAAAGGCTCTTGTCCTGTCCTTTCTGCATGGCCCAGGCCAGCTCTTGCGGTTTGCCCAGGTTGAAGGCCACTCCGAGCTGCGGGTAGAAGCGGCGGTTGAGCAGGAAGTCGTTGGAGTCGTCGATGGTGTAGTCGACCTTGCCTTCGGCAACACGATAAAGCAGTTCCTCGGCGCTGGTGTCCTGGACGGTGCTCCATTTGAGGTCGGGATACTTCTTGCGCAAGGCCTGCAGGCGGGAGGAGAAACTGCTGTCGGCCAGCACCACCAGTTGTTTGCCGATCAGGTCTTTCACGTCGCGCGGGCGTGGTTGTCCCGCTCTATAGATCACCTGCTGGGTGATTTGCTGGTAGGTGGGGCCGAACTGAACCACGTTCTCTCTTGCAGGTGTCTTGGTGAGTCCTGCTGCGGCCATGTCCACCCGGCCATATTCGACCATGGGCAACAGGCCCGACATATTGTTGGGGAACACCCATTTGACCTTAACGCCCAGGTACTTGGCGAAGGCCTCCACGAGATCGTATTCGAAACCGGTCGGGCCGTCGGGGCCCTCGTAATAGGTGGTAGGGCCGTTGCGGGTGACGACGACCAGCGTTCCGGAGGCCTGGATACGCGCCAGCGTGTCCGGCGGATTGCGAGAGAACACGAAATACAGCGTACCCGCCATGATCAGCACGAAGATCGACACCTCGATCTTTCGAATCAGCCGCCGCCGCATCAGCCTGGAGTTGCGTCTCTTAGCGGAGGGCCTCATGAGTCACTATTTTTGCGAGTTGTCATAGGGTGTATCTTAACCCTTTCTTCTTGGGGTGCCTGCTTGGTACACTACGCGCCCTCCGGAGAGGTACCGAAGCGGCCACAACGGCACCGACTCGAAATCGGTTGGGGGCTTTACCGCCCCACGTGGGTTCGAATCCCACCCTCTCCGCCAT
>NZ_JARRQY010000019.1:0-46527 GCF_037381185.1 Acidihalobacter sp. | reverse complement strand
CGGTGCTCTTGCACCAGACGTACCGCACGCTCACGCACTTCGGGGGAATACTTCTTGGCTTTGCTCATGGCTCCATTCTCTCAAGTGTTGGAGCCTCCGCAAATCCCGGGGCGGTTCAAGGGCACCCATGAGCGTCGGCGCTAGTCGCGTCCTGTCCAACCAGCGCCCGACCGCGGGCCCCACCAGCATTCTGGGCACGATCAGGGTTGCGCTGATAAAAGCCATCACAAACGGACTGGCTTTGTATTCATAGGCGGCCAGTGTCAGGATGACGAGCAAATCAACCCAAAAGCTGAAGCCGGCTAACGCTGACCCTGCCATGAGCCCGACTGACGTTTTATTCCACATGCCGTTCTTCGTCTTGGTCATGGTTGGCTATTGCGCATCTGCGGCGTGATGGAAGATTTCCATATCCTGCACCAACTGGAGAAGGTTCTCGGCTGTCTCGCTATCATATGTTTCCCGGAGTTGCGGCTCGTCGAGCACGCCTCGCTCGAGCATTTTTGCGAACGGTTCGGCCTCCAAAGGCAGTTCCACGCGTGAAGGACCGAAACCGTAGGCGCGATTGCCTACCAGCTCCCCGGACGGGTCTAGGAACTCCACGGCGATGCAGTCCGAAAGGCGACGTACTATTACCGGCCGTCCATTGCTTCTGTACCAGCGCACCCTGGACGGCTCAGACGCAGACCCAGCAGGTGGAGGGCAGCGCATCCGATGATGCTGTTCGTAGATCATTTGCCAAATGGCGATGCGGGCCTTTTCGAGCGCTTGTCCCGAGCTTGCGCGTTCGGGAAACTTATTGATGCCGTTCGTCATCCATTCCACGTGTTGCTCAAACCGGGTGCCGGCCCACTCGGGATCGTCCATGTCTGGATCCAGGAACGGAGCAATGAATCGATAACAGCCGAGATGCTTGACGCTCACTGCCAAGTGGACCGAGTTGGAATTGGGCAACGCGCTAACTAGGTGAAGCTTGCCTCGGGGCACGAACAGCGTTTCTCCGGCATGCAGAACCTTGTCAAGCGTCATGGGTCCGACTTGATCCGGGTTGACGACATAGCCGCCTGCGCCAAAGGTGGGCTGTTCCAGGTACTGGTGGCACTGCCATCGCTTCGATCCAGTCAACTGGAATGTGAAGGCGTGGGTGTAATCGTAGTGGATCGGGGTTGAGGGAACGCCTGCACCCGAAACAAAGGCATGTACTGCGACGCTGCCACCAAAGAACGCGGCCAAATCGATCGCGAGGGCACTAGCTTCAGGGATGTGCGACTCGATGTACTCGATATTGAACGTGTACTTAAGAGCTTGTGAATGCTCGAACAGCTCGTCGATGGAAGTCGGGGCAATGTCGGGTATCTGCACTGCGGCTCGCGAGTCGTAGGCGCGCACTTGATTACCGTTGCGCGTCGAAGCCAATGCCGCAATGCGATCCAGCACAGGCTTTTCATGAAGGCCGTACTGCTCAATCGACAACGGAAGGAACTGCGTGGACATGGCATTGATGAGATCGAATGTCGGCTTGAGTGAATCCAGAGCAGTGAAGAATCCAGTGCCGCTCATTTCGAAGTTTCCTTCTTCCAATAGACCACGCCATCTTCCTCGTCACAGATCTGGATCTTGTTGAACACGCGATGCTGGACGCGAAATTCGTCGACTGCTCGTCGGCACCCTTCGAGCTTGTAATCGTCGACGATCACATATCCTCCATCGGAGAGCATAGGGTAGAGGTTGATCAGAACGTCCCTGGTACCCTCATACCAGTCTGCATCTATGCGAATCAACGCCAACGGGCGGGGCGATATCTGGGGTAAGGTCTGCGAGAACCAGCCCGGTACAAACTCCACGCCGTCGTCTAGAAGTCATACCGTACGAAGTTCTCCTTCACACGATCCAGTGTCTCGAGGCACAGCAAGTTGTACTGAGGTAGCGCCGCCGCCATCGCGTACCAGATCTCCCGATCGAACACCGAGTCGCTTTCGCAAGGGGCCGGCAATCCCTCAAAGGAGTCGGCCACTAGCACTTTGCGCTGCTCTTGCGAAGCGGCGCGCAGTATTCCTTTCATCAGGATCGCGGTACCGCCCCTGAGAGTCCCGGCGTCAATGAAGTCGCCAGGAACGGACGATGCAAAAACGTCTAGGGCGCATGCCTCGATGTTGTCGAGGCCTGGCCGGCGCACATAGGTGTGAAGTGCGCGACTGCGCTTGGTGTATGCAAGAGTTTGTGCGAGAGATTGGCCGTCGAGCGAGCGATAGCGCTCCAGTACCCATGGTTTACTTGCACGAATCGAATCCAATGCTGCAGTGCAGACGGCGATATCATCATCGGTGACATCGGACTCTGACCCGTAAATGCTGTTGCATAGTACGCGCTTCAGGAGGTCGACGTAGGGCCGGTTGTACTTGTTAACCGACACGGTGTGTGACGCTTGATCGATCATAGTCGTTGTCATGCGGATACGACGTTGACCACGCCGTGGTTCACGAGTTCTTTCAGTAGTACTAAGCGGCTTTCCTCGTCAAGGTCGCCCCTGATGTCGGCCACACTGAACGGCTCCTGACAATCGAAGATCCACTCCAGGTCGCAGGCCGCGTACGCCGGTAGTTCCATATGGGGAGGAAGTGTCAGCGTGTCAGGGCGAGGTGCCATTGAACAGCCTAGTCTGACGAATACCACCCCTGCGTCGAGGTCGAGGTCGAGGCGGTGTAGGCTTTCACTATTGAAGGAAAAAGTTGACGTTACCGTCAACAGTGGCTGAGAAGACGCATTTTTAATGCCGTAGTCTAGGACCGACGGCATGATGCCACGTGACGCGTTCTGGAATGTATCCATCACGGTACGCGGATTGATGTGCTCCAGGGCCGACGCGATGTCCAGCAGGCCAATCTTTAGTTTTGCTTCTGAGTCCTCGTCGGCTTCGCGGGCTAGAAGATGTTGTCGTATCGTTTCGCTCGTAGGCGCAAGCAGCGTGTTGATGACGAACTCGGCGATGCGATTGACGCGCCAGGGTGTGAAGCCGATCGTTACGTGTGTACTGTGCTCTTCGACGCACAGGGCGCCATGCGGGTACCCCGCAGGCATGTACAAGAGGTCGCCGGGCTCGAGTGTGTATTCGGCCAGCGCCTCGCCCACCTCCTCGTCCTCCAGTTCTCGGGCTTGAGTGGCTGTCGGCATGGAGATGGCCTGGGGAAACACTTTCCAGTGTTTTTCGCCGTCCAACTGAAGGACAAAGGTGTCTAGTGCGTCGAAGTGGACGTTGTAGCCAGGCTTGCCGGGGGGGTGATGAAAGCCTTCGTTGTCGTAGAGCCACCGAGTTGGTTTTCTAGATCGCGGCAAAGGCGGGAAATAAGGGGGTGGCGCAGTTCGAAACCGTCGATGCTCAGCGTTGCTCCGTGGCGGTACAGGGCCTCAATCATTGCCTTCTGATTGATTTGCCTGAGCTCGCTGCGCGGGATGTGCACCGGCTCGCCGCCGATCGATACCAGAACAAATGTCTCAAGTTGCCCGTTCCATGCCGTCAGCAAATCATCGATGTCTCGCACCGAGAAGGCCTCGTGCAGCTTGTGGGACGCTTTGAATAGCTGATGTTTTTTCCCCATCGTCTCACGCAGGAATGTGTTGCGGTCGATGTCTGGCAAAATAGTTTCAAAAAACATGTATTTTCCCGATCTCAAAAAGGGCCGGGCAGCCATATAATTAACTGCCCGGCGCACTTCAGGGGCTGTTAGAACAGCTTGCCTTGGTTGTCGATAAACAAGCCACCTTTGAAACGAACGATCTTGATGTCCTTGATTTGCAGTTTCATTTGAAGTTTCCTCGAGTGGGTGTGCCTCCAGGTGGAGGCGAAGTGAAGGTTGTGGCGGTGACGGCGCGCGCAGTCCCATTGCAATGCGGTACCTTTGCAGGTCCGGATGGATCAGTGCATGCCATGTCGCACATACCCTCGTTCACTCTCGGCCATTGAATGTACTCAACAGTCGAGAGATCTCCCGCCTCTGTTCGATAACAGTGACGATCGATTCGGGGGGGCTACATGAAGCCTTTGTTTGGTTAAACGGTAACAACGAGAAACGAAGGCGGGACTGCACTGAGTGAATACCAGTGTAGTGAGTAGTAATGCGATGAATGGGCCAGGATTGCATGATGGTCAGCATTGGCGCGTTGTTTTCCATCTGCACCAATCCGCTATAAGACCTGGTTTGCCGGTTTGCATTTGCCTTTGCTCTAGTTGTTTAAGGTGCCCCCAGACAAACGCAACCATCATGCCAATTCATTAAAAATTAAGAACGCTTAATAGTGTTTTAAAGTTCGCATATTAACGTTGTTATTTTTTGTGAACTTTTCGTTTTTTTGTTTGTCTAATTAAGATTTTTCGGATTATTTTTGTTTTTTGAGGAGGTTCTGTAACGTTTTGAATAAATAAGAGTGTTTGTCGGGGTGGTGAGGTGTCGCTCCTGCACTTGGTCGAGTGCTAATGTCATATAGGATGGGGAGGGTTTTTGTTCTATTGTCTTATAGTTGAGTTATCTGTGCATGGAGATATCAGCTATGTAAACAGAATAAGAGCGTGGGTTGTGTGAGGAGGGCTTTGGGAAGCTATATGGTCTTATTGATTTCAATGATCTGTAATTGTTATTTATTAAGCGAATTAATATATCTGTCCACCCTGGAGTTTCTGGATAAAATTATTCGGCAGAATTAGCGTGATCTGATTGCATATGAGTGGTGCGTTGGTGCACTCAGATGGGGCGCCCAACGCGCAAGTATTCGGGGTCTATATTTTATACTTCAGCCCCCTTTGCCTGCCTCACCAATTTCCCGCAGCTGTAGTGAAGCGCACACCAAAATGTGCGCCGGTCTGCCTGTGGCTGTAGCCGCGTACGCGCCACACGGGGTATAAAGTCTGGACCTCGGATGGTGTGCACGCTGACCAGCTCGATGCGTAGCGGTCTGAACATAGCTGCGAGCCCTGCCCCTCGCCGCCTGTCGATTTCAACGATAGCCCCTGACGTCGTGCATGCCCCCAGATACGCGCGTTATTTCTTCCGCAACACGGCCAGTATGATCACCGGATAAGCCCAACCTTCAAACCGTCTGCTTGGTAGATGACCTGTCCCGCATGCAGTACGACGCCGTCGGCAACGCCCACCGACATCGGCTTGGCGAACACCCGCTTGATGTCCAGCCGGTACGCGATCTCGCCGGCATCCGGATACACCTGTCCGCCAAATTTGACCTTCTCAACTCCCAGCGCTCTGCCGCGGCCATGCAACCCTGAGCAAGCTAGGAAGACGCCCAGCAGTTGCCACAAGGCGTCGAGCCCCAAACAACCCGGCATGACGGGATCGCCCGCGAAGTGACAGGAGAAAAACCACTGCTCCGGCCGAATCTGCAACGCGGCCTCCAGATACCCACGACCATACCGGCCGCCACTGATCTCGATCGACCCGATTTCGTCAACCATCAGCAGGGGTGCCGCAGGCAGCTTCGCATTGCCCGGCCCGAAAACTTCCCCTGTGCTGATTGCCAGCACCTGCTCGTGGGTAAACCGCATGGATACGTAGCTCCGCATGACCCGAAAGCCCGGCAGTCTGCGGATGGCGTCAGCTCAGGGCTTGTAAGAATCGGACATGAAGCGCGCGAAGAAGGTGCGGGGTGTAGACCAGGTGTATTTGCGGAAGTCATTGAGTAGATGCGCTTGATCGCAATAGCCCAGATCATGCGCCGTATCGAGCACGGCGCCAGGCTGCGCATGGAGTCGCTGGCTGACGTGCTGTAGACGTGTCGTGTCGATGAAAGCCTTGATGTTCAGGCCAGTATGACGTCGGAACAGACGATTGAGGTGGCGTTCGCTACGCCCGACGATCGCAGCAAGCTGCCCGACCCTGATGCCGCCGCGCATTCGTTCGATCAGCGTCAGCGCATGATCCAGCTGTACGTCCGGGCGAAGAACGAATCGGTTCAGCAGCCAAGTGTCACAGGCTGCCGCGCGCTCGTGGAAAGATCCATATCGGTAAATCGCGTGGCGCAGATCGGCAAAGCCCCTATCAGGGACATCCCCTTCTGCGACATAGGCATCGGTGATTTCCGTCAGATCCAGAACGAGAAAATGCCGCAGACCGCCGGGCATGAACCGTATGCCGAAATATTCGCCGGCCTGCGGCAACCGGAGCACACGCGCCGCCGTCTGCGCGCCGCCCAGTCGCGCAATGTTCGGGGAAAGAAAGACCGACTGCGTGCCATCGGGTATCACCGGATAGAGCGCACTGTCCTGCGCATCGATCTGCAAGTACGAATGGACGATCTCGCGTAGCGCGGGACACGGTCGTGCCTCGCGCAACCCGAGCCCGAAACACGCCAGACCGGACGGAGTCAGTGTCGGCTGAAACAGCAGAGGTGCGAGGCGATTCATGGGTAGACGTCTGACACGACCGATCACGCTGCGCTCGTTCCGATCCAGCTTGCGCAGGAACGGACTCCATGGTCACACCGCCTTGCGAGCTTCGGGGTCACGTCTTGCAATCACGCATCAATATACAAGAAACGTTCTTCCCGACTCTCGCTTGGCATTTCAACATAGCGTTACCCATGCAGGGCTTTCATAGCTCCCTGCGGGTCGTTCTTCACGATTCGCAGCAGCGACTCCGCCGGGCCTTGAGGTTGTCGCCGGCCCTGTTCCCAGTTCTGCAACGTCTTGACGCTTACGCCCATGAGAAGCGCAAAGCGTCCCTGTGAAAGTCCGGTGCGCTCACGGATAACCTTTACGTCCAACGCATCGAACGCGTAACTGCGCGCAGGTGCCTGACTTCCGCGGCGAATTCTCCCCGCTTCCTTCAAGCTCTCCGTCAGTTCGTCAAACAATGCCTTCTCCACGTCCGAATTCCTCGTCCCGCCCTACGCTTTAATATCGTCAGGCTCCATCTGTCGCCGCTTATGGACCACGGCCAACACGAATACCCCCTGCTCCTTGATCTCGTAGACGATCCGGTATGAATAGAGGGACAACTCCCTGACTCGATCCTCATCGAGTTCCGGCACCTTCTTCCCGGCCTTGGGCAGCTGCTCCAGGACGTCGGTCTTCGCACGGATATCCTGGACGACCTTCTTCGCGTAATACGGAGAGTCGTGGGCAATGAAATCGTGAATGGAACGCAGGTCGGCCCGGGCTGGGCACGACCAGATCACCATGAATCGATTTCCTGCTTCAGCTCCGCGCTGGTGACGGTCTCGCCTCGTTCCGCGGCTTCCTGCCCTTTTCTAATTTTATCCAGCACATAGAGTCGGTACATGATTTCATCCATGTCCGCATCCTCCGGCAGTTTGCCGATGGCTTCCAACGCTTCTTGCTTGGCTGCGTGCATGATCGTCCTCCACCCGAGTATCCACTCACATACCGACGAGGTCTCGTCTGCTGCCATGCGATGAGCTGATATTACCCATCGCATGGTTGCATGCAAAAGCATCAGACCTCTTTATAAATCTCAGCACCCGTCTTCACGAACTCGACCGCCTTCTCTTCCATGCCCTTGCGCAGCGCCTCGTCTTCCGTGAGCCCCTGCTTGGCGGCGTAGTCGCGCACGTCCTGCGTAATCTTCATTGAACAGAAGTTCGGGCCGCACATGGAACAGAAGTGCGCGACCTTGTGCGCCTGCTTGGGCATGGTCTCGTCGTGGTATTCGCGGGCCTTTTCGGGGTCGAGGCCGAGGTTGAACTGGTCTTCCCAGCGGAACTCGAAACGGGCCTTGGACAGCGCGTTGTCGCGCATCTGCGCGCCGGGGAAGCCCTTGGCGACGTCGGAAGCGTGGGCGGCGATCTTGTAGGTGATGATGCCGTCGCGCACGTCCTGCTTGTTGGGCAGGCCCAAATGCTCCTTGGGCGTGACGTAGCAGAGCATGGCGGTGCCGTACCAGCCGATGTTCGCGGCGCCGATGCCGGAGGTGATGTGGTCGTAGCCGGGGGCGATGTCGGTGACCAGCGGCCCGAGGGTGTAGAACGGCGCCTCGTAGCAGTCGGCCAGCTCCTTGTCGATATTCTCCTTCACCTTCTGCAGCGGCACGTGCCCGGGGCCTTCGATCATGACCTGCACGTCGTGCTTCCAGGCGATCTTGGTCAGCTCGCCAAGGGTTTCCAGCTCGGCGAACTGGGCGCGGTCGTTGGCGTCCGCGAGGCAGCCCGGGCGCAGGCCGTCGCCCAGCGAGAAGGACACGTCGTAGGCCTTCATGATCTCGCAGATGTCTTCGAAGTGGGTGTAAAGGAAGCTTTCCTGGTGATGCGCCAGGCACCACTTCGCCATGATCGAGCCGCCGCGCGAGACGATGCCGGTGACGCGGTCGGCGGTGAGCGGCACGTACTGCAGGCGCACGCCGGCGTGGATGGTGAAGTAGTCCACGCCCTGCTCGGCCTGCTCGATCAGGGTGTCGCGGAACAGCTCCCAGGTGAGGTCCTCGGGTTTGCCGTTGACCTTCTCCAGCGCCTGATACATCGGCACGGTGCCGATGGGCATGGGCGCGTTGCGCAGGATCCATTCGCGGGTTTCGTGGATGTTCTTGCCGGTGCTCAGATCCATCAGCGTGTCGCCGCCCCAGCGCGCGGACCACACCATCTTCTCGACCTCTTCCTCGATGGAGGAGGTGACGGCGGAGTTGCCGATGTTGGTGTTGACCTTCACCCGGAAGTTGCGCCCGATGATCATGGGCTCCAGCTCGGGGTGGTTGATGTTGGCGGGGATGATGGCGCGGCCGCGGGCGACTTCCTCGCGCACGAACTCGGGGGTGATCTCCTCGGGCAGGCTGGCGCCCCAGGACTCGCCGGGATGGCTGCGCAGCAGCTTGGCGTAGCGCGGATCGGCGCGCAGCTCCTGCAGCTTCAAGTTCTCGCGGATGGCGATGTATTCCATCTCGGGGGTGACGATGCCCTGGCGGGCGTAGTGCATCTGCGAGACG
Source organism: Acidihalobacter sp. (assembly GCF_037381185.1). Classification (NCBI taxonomy): domain Bacteria; kingdom Pseudomonadati; phylum Pseudomonadota; class Gammaproteobacteria; order Chromatiales; family Ectothiorhodospiraceae; genus Acidihalobacter; species Acidihalobacter sp. The sequence goes on along the minus strand of NZ_JARRQY010000019.1, from coordinate 37,588 downwards.
TTCATGCCGGGGCGGGCGCGGCGCGGGGCGCGCACGTGCTCGAAGCGCAGGCTGGCGAGCTCGGCGTCGTCCTGCCGGCGGCGGCCGTACTCGGAAGTCGGGCCGTCGAGCTGCACGGTGTCGCCGCGCTCCTCGATCCAACTCGCGCGCAGCGGCGCCAGGCCCTTCATCAGATCGATGCGGGCCTCCGGGTCGGTGTACGGACCGGAGGTGTCGTAGACCGGGATCGGCGGATTCTCCTCGACGCCGGCGTCGGTGTGCGTGGGCGTCTGCTCGATTTCGCGCATGCCGACGCGCAGGTCCTCGCGCGAGCCCTGGACGTAGACCTTGCGCGAGTTGGGGAACGGACGGGTGACTTCTTCGGAGAGCTTGCTGGTCTTCTCGACAAAACCCTGCGGGATCGCGCTCATGGGGATTCCTTCCTTTAGTGGTGCGGCGGAAGGTTGGCGTGTCGGAAGGACCGCTGGCGGGCGTTCCGAAGCTTCCCTCCGCCGGAATTATCCGGTTCAGGTTCCAAGGGTCTTTCTCAGCCCGGCTCGCGGTCAACAGCGGCGTGGGCACCCCTAGCCTCGTGTTAGATGGTGAAGCTAGCTGAGTACGGAAGGCTTTGCAAGAAGGCCTTGTTTCGGCGGGGGAAAGATCTGCTTGCCGACAGCGTCGGGGACGTTCGCGTTCCTGCGTGGCTAACGCCACGCGGGAGCACCTTTGTTTGGCGCGTTCCAGAGACTCCGGCCGTTGAGGCGTACTACGCCAACGGGAAGTGACACGCCACCGACCTCCCGCCGCCAAACGCCTTTAGCTGCGGTCGCTCCTCGCGGCACAGTTCCCGCGCCTGCGGGCAACGCGTCTGGAAGCGGCAGCCGGACGGCGGATTCATCGGGCTCGGCAGATCGCCCTTGAGCAGGATGCGCTTCTCACGGCGTTCGCTGTCCAACTCGGGTACCGGCACGGCGGAGATCAGCGCCTGGGTGTAGGGATGGGCCGGTTCGCGATACACCTCTTCGGTTGGCCCGATCTCGGCGATGGAGCCGAGGTACATGACCGCCGTGCGCGTCGAGACCTGGCGCACCACACTGAGGTCGTGGGCGATGAAGACGTAGGTCAGTCCGAACTGTTCCTGCAGATCGGCGAACAGGTTGACGATCTGGGCCTGGATCGAGACGTCCAGGGCCGATACGGGTTCGTCGGCCACCACCAGGCGCGGATTCAGGGCCAGGGCGCGGGCGATGCCGATGCGCTGGCGCTGGCCGCCGGAGAACTCGTGCGGAAAACGGTAGTAGTGGTCCGGCTGCAGGCCGACCACCCGCAGCAGCTCGCCCACCCGTTCGGCGATTTCCGTGCGGCTCTGCCTGGTATGTACGCGCAGCGGTTCGGCGATCAGCTCGCCGACGCGTCGGCGCGGGTTCAACGATGCGGATGGATCCTGGAACACCATCTGCAGCCGCGGCCGCAGCGGCCGCAGCTCACGCATGCTTTGGTGCGTTATTTCATTGCCTTCGAACCACAGCTCGCCTTCGCTGGGCTCTTGCAGGCGTACCAGGCAACGGCCAAGCGTCGACTTGCCGCACCCCGACTCGCCGACCAGGCCAAGCGTCTCGCCCGGATAGACTTGCAGCCAAACGCCGTCGACCGCAGTCACTCGGCGCCGGGTTTGCCCCAGCAGTCCGCTGCGTCCGCCGTCGAAAAACTTGCTTAGCCCCCGCGCCTCGAGTAGCGGCATCTCTGCGATGGCGGCGCTCATGCGGAAGTCTCCTGGTCTTGATGTCTGTCGGCCGCACGGCGCCGGCCAGGCGGGAGGAAGCAGGCCGCCTGGTGTTCGCGCGTGCCGCGCAGCGGCGGCAGTTGCTCGCAGGCCTCGAAACGGTAGGTGCAGCGCGGTGCGAAAGCGCAGCCGGCGGGCCGCTCGGTAAGCGCCGGAGGACTGCCGGGGATGGACGACAGGCGCGTCGGTCGGTTGCCTTCCAGCGGCGGAATCGAATCGTGCAGCCCCCAGGTGTAGGGATGGAGGGGCTCGCTGAACAGCTCGCGCGTGGTGCCGTATTCGGCGACGCGGCCGGCGTACATGACCAGCACGCGGTCGGCCGTCTCGGCGACCACGCCCATGTCGTGGGTGATGAGGATCACGGACGAGCCGAACTCGTCCTTGAGCCGATGGATAAGCTCCAGGATCTGCGCCTGCACCGTCACGTCCAGCGCGGTGGTCGGCTCGTCGGCGATCAGTAGCGAGGGTTGGCAGGACAGCGCCATGGCGATCATGGCGCGCTGGCGCATGCCGCCGGAGAGCTGGTGCGGGTAGCGGTCCACCGCCGCATCAGGCTGCGGGATGCCGACAGCGTCCAGCAGTTCGACGGCACGCCGGCGTGCCGCCCGGCGCGAGAGCTTCTCGTGCGCGCGCACCTGTTCGACGATCTGCCAACCGACGGTGTAGACCGGCGTCAGCGCCGTCATGGGGTCCTGGAAGATGACCGCGATGTCCCTGCCGCGCAGCGGGCGCAGCGCCCGCTGCGGCAGGCCGATCAGCTCGCGCCCCTTGTAGCGCACCGAACCTTCGATCACCACGTTGGGATCGCTGATCAGCCCCACGATGCTCATCACCGACAGCGACTTGCCGGAACCCGACTCGCCGACGATGCCGACGATTTCGTTCGGGTCGACGTGAAAGGATACGCCGTCGACGGCGCGAATCAGGCCGTCTTCGGTATGAAAGGACACGCACAGGTCGCGCACGTCCAGCAGCGGCTCGGCGGCATCAGTCGTCACGTCGCACCCTCGGGTCCAGCACCACGTAGAGCAGGTCGACCGCGGCATTGGCCATCACCACGAAGAACGAGCCGTAGATGACGGTGGCCATGATCACGGGCAGATCGAGATTCTGCAGCGCGTCGTAGGTCAGCTTGCCGATCCCCGGCAGGCCGAACACGACTTCGGTCAGCACTGCCGCGCCGCCGACCAACGCGCCGAAATCCAGCCCGAACAGCGTGATCAGAGTGATCATCGAGGTGCGCAGCGCGTGTCGCAGCAAGACGCGGGTCTCGCTGAGGCCCTTGGCGCGAGCCGTGCGGATGTAATCCTCCTGCAGGGCTTCGATCAGGTTCGCCCGCAGTACGCGACCGTAGAGCCCGATATACATGATGGCCAAAGTGATCCACGGGATGACCAGCCCCTGGAACCAGGTCAACGGGTCGCTGGCGAAGGCGTGGTAGCCGAGTGCGGGCACCCAGGAGAACAGCGCGGTGTCATGCAGGCGGCTTTGCGAGAGCAGGTTCATGATCTCGCCCACCCAGTACACCGGCATCGATATTCCTATCAGCCCCAATGCCATCAACACGCGGTCGAGTACGCTACCGCGCGTGGCGGCCGAGAGCAGGCCTATGCCCACGCCAAGCACCATCCATATCACCGCCGCGCCGGTGACCAGCGAAAGCGTGACCGGCGCCGCCTGCATAACCTCCGGGATCACTGCCTGACCGCGATTGACGAAGGAAGTAAGGTCGCGGGTGACGAACAGTTTCTTCATCAGGATCACGTATTGCACCGGCAGCGGCTTGTCCAGGCCGAAGCTCTGTCTTACTGCGGCGAGGGTTTCCGGCGAGGCGTTGCGTCCGGCGATGCGCGAAGCCGGGTCGGAGCCCGGCGTGGCGAAGAAGATCAGGAACACGATGATGCTGATGCCCAGCATCACGAAGAACATGTGGCCGAGTCTGCGCAGAACGACGCCTAGCATCTCAGCCCACCCTGATGCGGACTTTGGAGCGCGGGTCGAGCGCGTCGCGCACGCCGTCCCCCAGCACATTGAGCGCCAGCACGGTCAGCGCGATGGCCACGCCCGGCGCCACCGCTACCAGCGGACGCGTGTACAGCAGGTTCTGTCCGTCCTGGATGATGGTGCCCCAGCTGGCCGCCGGCGGCTGCACGCCGATGGACAGGAAGGACAGCGCCGATTCGGTGAGGATGCACAACGCCATCATCAGCGGCACGAAGACGATGATCGTGGTGCTGACGTTGGGCAGGATGTCGCGCAACAGGATGCGGTGTGCGGGAACGCCCAGGCCGATGGAGGCGAGCACGAACTCGCTCTGCTTGAGCGACAGCACCTGGCCACGGATCGGCCGCGCCACATAGGGTACGTAGACGATGCCGACGATGAGTATCGGCAGCCACAGACTGCCGGAGTTGATCGTGATCGGGCCGAGACTGATGCTCTTGTTGATCAGCACGATGGATAGCGAGATCGCCAGAAAAAAGATCGGAAACGCCCACAGTACGTCGAGCAGGCGTGAGACGACGGTGTCGACCACGCCGCCGAAAAAGCCTGAAAAAGTGCCTAGCAGCGTGGCCAGCAACAGGCAGATCAGGGTCGACATGGTGCCGATCAGCAGCGAGTTAAGTCCGCCGTAGAGCAGCCTGGCGGCGACGTCGCGGCCCTGGTTGTCGGCTCCGAGCATGTACGGCCCGAACTGCCAGGTCGGACCGATCGGCGTGACACCCAGGCCGAGGCCGGTTGTCGACGGCTGCATCACCGCCACCGTCTTGCCGTCGAGGACGAAACTGCCGTTCAGGTTGGACTGGAACGGATCGCTCTTGGCGACGTAGGCGGCGTACAGCGGAGCGCACAGGCAGAGGACGACGATGACGGCGAGCAGTACGACCGCCGCCATCGCGGCTCGGTCGCGGCGCAGCTTGCGCCACGCCGTCGCCCACGGGCCGCGGCTCTTGCGCCGCGAGGAGGCTGCGGGGGCGATGCCGCCCCCGCCGGACATGACCTCACCCATGCCGGCCTACTTCACCCAGACCTGGGACATGACCCCGTAGAACTGACTGTTGAACATGAAGTTGCCGACGCGCGAGGACACGAAGTCGACATGCTTCGGATTGAACAGAACCGCGACCGGCGCCTGATCCGTGACCAGCCTGTCGACCTTGGTCCAGAGTTTATTGGCCGCGGCGGGATCGGTGATTGCCAGCTTCATCGCCCGCTGCATCTGCGCATCGATCTTGGGATTACAGAAACCGGAGATGTTGATCGACGAGTCCGAACCCGGATGGAAGGCGTCGCAGGAAAACAGCACGTTGAGGAAGTCCGAAGCTGCAGGATAGTCCTGATACCACTGCGTCAGGCTGATCTGCACCTTGTTGTTGGTGTTCTGGATATACGTGAACTCGATGTTCGGCGAAATCGCCTTGACGCTGGCTTTGTAACCGAGTTCATTGAGCACGCCCTGCAGATAGGTGCCGATGGCGCGCGCGACGGCGGTGTCCTCGACGATCAGCGTGACCTTCTCGCCTGCCGTGCCCGACTCCTTCACCAATTGTTTGGCCTTGGCCATGTCAGGAGCGCTCCACTTGGCACCCGGGTTCTTGGTGTAGGGGCAGTAGGGCGCGTAGCCGGGGAATCCCGGGGGCAGGATCTGACAGGACGGCACGCCCAGGCGGGGTCCGCCGAACAGGTTGACCACCGCCTGGCGGTCGATGGCGTAGTTCACCGCCTGCCTGGCCTTGAGGTTGTTGAAAGGCGCCAGCCGCGTGTTCATGGGCGCGTACCACATCGCTTCCAGCGGATTGACGTAGACCTGCTTCATGTAGCGGGTACCGATCTCGCCCAGGCGGTCGGTCGGCGGCTGGTCGAACATCCAGTCGGCCTGGCCGTTCTCCACCGCGGTGACCTCGGCCTCGTCGGTCAGGCCGAAGCGGTAGACGATCGCATCGGGGTATCCGGCAGGCTGCGCATCAACGCTCCACTGCTTGAAATAGGGATTACGCGCGAACTTCATTTCCTTGTTCGGGTTGTAGCTCGCGATCATGTAGGGACCGGTGCCGGGAATCGGCCTGGTGCCGACATCCTTGTCGGGTGTCGACGCCGGCAGAATGGCGGCATGCGGCAGCGCCAGCTTGTCGAAGAATTCCGAATCGGGCTGCGTCAGGTGGAAGGTGACGGTGCCCGCCGCGGCATCGGCGACTACGCCGCCTGCCAGGGTGCAGGTCGCCGGGGTCTTCAGGCATTTATCTGCGCCGACGATGTTGTTGTAGAACGTTCCCGAGGTTGGGCTGGACACCTTGAAGATGCGTTGGAACGAGGCTACCACGTCGTTGACCGTGACCGGCTGGCCGTTGGAGAACTTGATGCCCTTGCGCAACTTGAAGACGTAGGTCTTGCCGCCGTCCTCGGCCTTGGGCAGCGCCACGGCCAGATCCGGTACGAGTTCCGCGCCGGCCTTTCCGGGCGCCTTGCGGAACGCGACTAGGCCATCGTAGGTGAACTGGAATATCTGCCAGAACTGGAGCGTGTAGTTGATCTGCGGGTCGACCGTGCCGGCGGCCGAACGCGCCACCAGGACCAAGGTGCCGCCTTTGTGTTTGGCCATGAGTTCGGGCGTCCAGTACTGGGACGCCTGAGTGACGGATGAAGCTAGCGACAGCACGATTGCCGAACCACATACCAGGGCAGTCATGAAGCGTTTGTTCGATTCGATGATGTTTTTCACAGGAGAAGCCCTCAAATAAGTCCGACGAAAACGCATATCGAAAACATGCGACACAAACCCCACGCAAACGGGTCCGTTTGTTTGCGCAAGAAATCGGCGAGCGATTTCGCTCGAGATATCGGCCGCCTCGAAGTCCCGGAGACGACCGCAATTCACAAGTCAGGAATTTCAAACACGCGACTGAACACCGAGAACGGCGACGCGGTGCATGCACGACTTTTCCCGACGCCCTTAACCCCCGCTATCAAATGGTTTTTTCAGACCTAACGTCGCACCAATTGCGTGCGAACAGGCCATCCACTGCTCAATATTGAACCGCACATCCAATTCCGAGAAACCGTATACGGGCCCTCGCCCCGCACCCATGCATGCTCCGAAGACGACAAACGGTCCGTGACGATCAAACTTCAACGCCGTCCAGAAAATCACTCACCGTTTGCATGCACGCCTCTCGCTCCTCGACATGAGGCATGTGGCTGGAATTTTCGAAAATGGTCCAGCGCACGTCCGGGATGAGATCGGCATAAGGCTGCACCGTCACCGGAGTCGCCTCGTCGTGGCGGCCGGAAATCAGCAAGGTCGGCACTTGTATGCGATCCAGACGATCGATGATGCTCCAATCCTTCATGCTGCCGATCACGTGGAATTCGGTCGGTCCGTTCATCGCGTGGTAGACGGTCGGATCGACGTCCATCGCCGCGAATGTCCGGGCGACTTCTTCCGGCCACGGCTGAAGCCGGCAGACGTGGCGATCATAGAACACGCGCGAGGCGTCGTGATATTCGACCGAATCGATACTGCCGGCCTCCTCGTTCCGCTTCAGAGCATCCTGCACCTTTTGCGGAAGCGCTGTGCGCAGGCGCTGCGCCTCGCTCGACCACAATGCCATCGAGGCAGGCGAGTTGGCGATGACGAGCGCGCGCAAACCGCCGGGACGACGAACCGCATGTTCAGCGGCGAGCATCCCGCCCCAGGACTGGCCCAGCAGCGCGTAGCCCTCGCCGACACCGAGCGTCTGCAGCAGGTTCTCCAGCTCGGCCAGGAAGAAATCCACGGTCCAAAATTCGGCCGGCATGTCCGCCAAATGCGTCGATTTTCCGTTGCCGATCTGATCATAGTGAATGACCGCCCGCCCGCTGTCGGCGAGATCCTTGAAGCTGTCGACGTAATCGTACGTGCAGCCTGGACCGCCGTGCAGGATGACCAAAGGCGTTTTGCCCTTGCCGATGTCGCCCGTAATCCGATACCAGGTCTGGTAACCGCGAAATTTCGCAAACCCTTCTTCGACATGCATTGAACCGACTCCGCAGCGGGATTCATCCAAATCCTAGCGGGGCGCCGACGGCCGCATAACTAGAAAAAATTATAGTTTTTCCTATTCGTCTCCGGAGCGGACGGAAAGGCCTACAGGTCCAGCAACTGGTACTTGATCGCTTTGGCCACGGCTTCCACCCGGTTGCTCGCACCCAGTTTGTGCGCGGCGGAATTGAGGTGCAGATTGATCGTCGCAACCGAGCGGTTGAGCCTGTCTGCGATACGTTTGGCGGTCAGCCCGCCGGCGGAAAACTGCAGGCATTCCCGCTCGCGTGTCGTCAGCGCGACCTGCGGCTCCGGCGACTCGGCGGCATCGGCCAGGAAATCCTGCGCGGCCGCCTGGAAAGCGTATGCAAGCCAGAAAAACTCGGGCAATACGGAGGCGATTGCGCACTCGCTGCCGTCGCCGCCCTCCGCCACAATGCCGGTCAGAGTGGCGAATCCTCCGCCAGGCAGGTGCATGGGGACGATCGCACCGGTAGTCAGTCCAATGTCGTGGAGATAGTGCGAAACCCTGCAATGACTGTCGTTCAGATAGAGCCCGAATTCGCACCGCGAATCCGAACTGTACGACCAGACGAACGGCCTAACACTGCGGCTGGCACATTGCTGCACCGGGTCTTGCTGATAATAGCCTTCCTCACACCAGGCTCGGCGCATATCCACCGGCACATTACGCTGCTCGAACACCGCCGGCGTGATCAGCATGCCGCAGCGGTCGAGCGGTATGGGGGAGTAGTCGTACAGGAGTGACTCGAAGCCGATCTCCGTCGCATGGGAAAACGAGTGATCCAGACACGCGTCCAGCGTATGGCAGCCGGCAAAAAACACATCAAAAACACCAGGGTTATTCGACATCATAGTAGCTTCCCGGTCAATGATTCCTTCCAGAAAAGAAAGCACAAACTCGGCCAACTTGACCCAAGACGCTCAAATCACCCCGAAATATCCCTTCAGTAGTCCGACCACTCATCCATCGATTCCGCATGCCCTGCCTAGGGACACGCCGACCAAATGAACAAGCGGGATGAACTGCAAGGCGCACGCAGTGCGGCGAGTGGGACAGATCAAGCGGATAGGCGCAGGAGCGAGCAGCGCGCAACGTAGCAGATCGCCCGCTTACCCATTTAATCGTGGCATTACCAGGAACGAACTCCCATCCCCCTTTAGAGCCTCCTCCAGTGCTTCCACCGCCCACCTCAGCGCCTCACCTTTTCGACCTCTTCCTCGATGGAGGAGGTGACGGCGGAGTTGCCGATGTTGGCGGAGATGACCGCGCGGCCACGGGCAACACGGTGCTGGCACCTCTAGTCTCGTGTCAGAGTCTGTTCACACAACCGTGCGGCACGCTGTTGTATGAACAGGCCCTATGAGCTAGCTGAGTACGGTAGGGTTAGGAAGAAGCTGTTGTCTCACAACGGACGCGGCATCAGCGCCAGATCCCATTCGCCGCTGTAGCTGCGTCCATATGGACTCGCAACACAAACGGCCGCAAGCCTGCCTCTATGCCGGCGCCAAGCCGCTGAAAAACCCCCGCATCACGGGGGCGAACCGCGCTTCGTCGATCAGGAACGCATCATGTCCCTGAATCGAGCCCAGTTCGACGAAATGCACGCCGTTCTCGCACCCGGGTTCGAGCGCGGCCGCCAGATCGCGCTGCTCGGCCACCGGAAACAGCGTGTCGCTGCTCACGCCGACGACCAGCGCGCGTTCGATCTGCAGGCAGGCGAAAGCCGCCGAGAAATCGCCGTCAGCATGTTCGGCGGGATCGAAGTCGTCCATGGCGCACGAAAGATACAGAAAACAGTTCGCATCGAAGCCCGTGGCGAACTTCGCCGCGTTGTGATCGAGGTAGGACTCGACCTCGAATTCGGCGCCGAAGTCATCGTCCGCATCGTGGGCCGAAACGGTACGCCGCCGGCCGAAACGCTCCAACCACTCGCCCGGCGAGCGGTAGCAGGACAGGCCGAGCTTGCGCGCCAGACGCATGCCGTTGACCGGCCCCGCCTCGAGAGGATATTCACCCTCCGCCCAGGCGGGATCGCTGAGCACCATCTCGCGCTGCAGTGCGTGCATGGCGATGGCATGCGGCGACGCCGTCGCGCTCGAGCACAGCAGCGCCAGCGTGCGGCTGCGCCAGGGGGCCATGAACGCGAACGCCAGTGCGCTCATGCCGCCCATCGAAGGTCCGACGACGGCCGCCAGACGGTCTATGCCCAGCGCATCGATCAATTCGATACCCGCCTTGGCGACGTCCTCCAGCGCCAGGCGCGGAAAGCGCAGGCGGTAGGGCTCCCCATCGTGCGGATGCGGGGAAGCCGGGCCGCTGGAACCGAAGCAACTGCCCAGGGAGTTGATACAAATGACGTGGAAGCGGCGCGTATCGAGCGGCCGTCCGGGCCCGATCATGTACTCCCACCAGCCCGGGGAGGAGTCGCGGCACGATGATGCCGCATGCGCGCTGGGCGATAGGCCGGTGAACAACAGCACGGCATTGTCGCGCGCCGCATTGAGTTCCCCCCAGGTTTCGTAAGCGATCTCGACGTCGCTCAGCCGCCCGCCGCGATACAGCTCGAAGGGACGCCCGAGACGCAGAAAACGCGAACCACGCGGGGGGGCCGGGAAAGGCTTGGATAGAAGTCGCGCGGCTGTCTGCATGCTGTACACCCCAATACCCAAGCATATTAGTAGGGTAATACATTCTGCAGCAGCGGCCCTCAAAATGCCACTGGCGACGGATCACAAATGGATCTTTGCGTCCCAGAACGACAGGCGGTCGGGCTGCTCGATCAGCACCTCGGCCAGAATCAGGCTGGCTGCCGTCCACACCTGACGCGTGTTCGCGCGTCGGCCGATCATGCGCCCACTGCGGCCGTCGTAGTACTCCGGCCAATCGTCGCGGTACAGTCGCATGCGCGCCACGTCCAAAGCACCCACGGCCAGATCCCGGCGCCCGGCCCGCAGCACGGCGGCGACGAAGGGCCACAACAATACTGGCCAGTTGCCGCCGTTGTGGTAGGACCAGGGCGTGTTCTTGGGGTCCGAGCCGGTCAGCAGTTGCCACTCCACGCCGACCAGCGCCGGATAGACCAGTTTGACCGGCATGCGCCCGATCAGATCCGACCAGCGGTGATCGAAAAGATTCATGATCGCCGTGTTCTGCTCGTCGGTGGAGAGGCCGAACACCACCGACAGCAGGTTGCCGAGCGCGAAGAAGCGAAAATCCATGCGCCCCGGCCCGAGGTTGCCCAGCAGATAGCCGGCGTCGTCCGGCACCCAGTCGGACACCCACTCGGGAATGCTCTCCGGATAGATGTTCAGCGGGTTGGCGATGTCGTGGCCGAAGCCCTCGGTCTCGTAACGATGGATCTCGTTCAGGCGGGGCAGATCGAGCCAGTAAAAGGAGCGCACGTATTCGGTCAGGTGCGCGCGCCGCTTGGCCGCCTGCTCCAGCATCGGTCCGGTGACGGTGTCGGGCACCAGCAGTTCCTGCATCGCATTCAGCGTGGCGAAGAACAGCGCCTGGATTTCCAGCGGATGGCCGTACACGCCCATGCGGCGGTCGATCATGAAGGCGCCGTCCGGCACCAGCAGCGTGGGGAACACCTCGAATCGGTCGTAGAGCAGCACGGAAAGAATGGACTGCAGGCCGCGCTGGAAGGCCGGCTCCTCGGCCAGCGCGCTGTCGCCGCTCATGTTGACGTAGGCCTGCAGGATCAGCACCCACCACATCATCGAATCCACCGGCGCCACCCGGCCGATGGCGCGGTCGCCGAAATCGGCGTGCAGCACCTCGCTGCCGTCGGCCTCGCGCTCCACCCGGAAACTCGCCGGCATCACGCGCGGCAGGTTGCGGTGGCCCTCGATCTCCTCCTGCAGCCCGCGCAGGCGCAGGGCCACGCGCAAAAAATGCCGCACGATGTCGCTGCGCCCGTCGAACAGGAACACCAACGCCGAAGGCACGAAATCCCGGATGAAACAGTCGGCGTAGTTCTCCGCCGCAACGCCGGCGCTCAGCGCGGCACGCGTGCCGACCGGCTCGTTCTGGTAGGAGAACAGCGAAGCCTCGAGCAGCTCGCGCGCGGACTGCAGGATCTCCGCCGCATCGGCGAACGCAAAATCGGCACTCAAATCTTGAACCTCGTCGGCAGGAACAGGCCCTGTAGGACTGGCAAGCCGGACACGGACGGCCCGGCTCGGAGTGCTTTAGTGTACTAAAACCCGCCTCAAAACGTACCCCGCAGCCAGGGCGCGGCTACGCCCGCCCTCAACGCCAGTGCTTGCGCCGATGATGCCGGTACACGCCCGCGAGGGTCAGCGAACGCGCGGCGGAGAACACCGCGAAGGAGAACCACAGGCCCTGATTGCCCCAGCCTCGGCTCGCCCACCACACCAGCAGGAACAGCGCCAGCGACACGATCACGGTATCGCGCATCTCGCGCGTGGCCGTCGCCCCGACGAACACGCCGTCGAACAGGTAGCTCCAGACCGTCAGCGCGGGCATCGCCACCAGCCAGCCGAGATGCGCCCCGGCAACGGCCCGCACGGCCGGCAGGTCCGTGAGCAGGCCGATCAGCACATGGCCCGCGACCGCGAACACCGCCGTGGCGAGCACGGCGGTGACCACGGAAAACCGCAGCGCAGCACGCACCGAAGCGGCGAACAGGGTCCAGTCCCTGCGTCCGGCCGCCTTGCCCACCAGCGACTCGGCCGCCTGCGCAAAGCCGTCCAGGCCATAGGCGGTCAGCATCACGTACTGCATCAGCACGGCGTTGGCGGCCAGCACGATGTTGCCCAGATCGGCGCCACGCGCGGTAAAAAACGCAAAAGCGAACAGCAGGCACAGCGTACGCACGAAAAGATGCCGGTTGACCACGAACAGCTCGCTGTAAGCCGACAGACGCCACAGTCGATGGCGCGGGACAGGACCGCCGCCCAGCTCGCGCAGTTCGCGGCGAAGCAGCCACAGGCCGACGCCGAGGGCGGTGTAGTCGGCAATCGCCGAAGCCCCAGCGACACCGTTGCTAGTCATGCCCAGGCCGAGCACGAAGGTCACGTCCAGGGCAATGTTGACCACGTTGGTCAGCGCCATGATCACGAAGGTGACGCGCGCATTGCCGAGGCCCAGGAACCAGCCGAGGATCGCATAGTTCGCCAGCACCGCGGGCGCGGACAGCAGGCGGATGTGAGCATATTGGGAGGCCAGCGCAGCGCTATCCGCGCTGCCGCCCAGCAGATACAGGCCGAGCCGCACCAGCGGATGGCCGAACACGATGAGCGCCAGACCGATCGCGGCGGCCACGATCAGCGACTGGCCGAGCAGCGCCCGCACCGTCTCCACGTCCTGCCGGCCTTGCGCCTGCGCGGTCAGACCAGTCGTGCCCATGCGCAGAAAACCAAAGCCCCAGTACAGAAAACTCAGCAGCGTCGCGCCCAGCGTCACCGCGGCAAGATAGCGCGGCGCCGGCAGGTGGCCGACCACGGCAGTGTCAACCAGTCCGAGCAGCGGAACGGTCAAATTGGACAGGATGATAGGCCAGGCCAGACGCCAAACGGCGCCATCCAGCCTCTGCGTGGAAGCCTGCATGGAAATACCTTGGAGCCACGGGCGGGGAAGCGCTACAGCATACCGGCAAACGCGGACCGACTTGCACCATAACGGCCACTAACCGGATGATGCACGTTCCTCGCCGGGAGACGCCATGGACCATCGCCAGCTTGCCTTCCTCTGTGCTCTCGCCCGTGAGCGCCATTTCGGACGTGCCGCGGCGGCCTGCCATGTCACCCAGCCGACGCTGTCGGCGCGTATCAAGCAGCTCGAGGAGGAACTGGGCACACCGCTGATCCGCCGCGGACGCCGCTTCGAAGGGCTGACGGCCGAAGGCGAGCGTGTGCTCAAGCACGCGCGCTTGATACTCAACGAGTTCGACGCGCTGCGCAGCGAACTCGATGGCAACGCCCCCATTTTCGGTCGCCTGAGCGTCGGCAGCGTACCCTCGGCTCTGGGCGAAGCGACTGCCTTCCTGCCGCATCTGCGCCGGGCCCATCCTGGCCTCGCCATTACAGTGCGGGAACTGGCGACCGGTGCACTCGCACAGGGCCTGGAAACCGGCGACCTCGACCTGGCGCTCGGCTACCTCGATTCCCCCGCCATGGCCGGTTTCGCGCATCGCCCGCTGTATCAGGAATATCCCGCGTTGGTAGCCGCGCGCGAGCATTTCGAGCTGCCCGACCAGCCCGAGTGGAGCGATCTGACCCGCTTCCCGCTATGCCTGCTGACTCCGGAAATGCAGCAGCGCAGGCTGCTCGACGCCCATTTGCTGGACAGCGGACTGGCGGCCGCGCCGCTGGTCGAGACCGATTCAATCGTCACCCTGGGCGAACTGCTGTGCAGAGGTGTCGGCGTTACGGTGCTGTCGGATCGGCTGGTTTCGCAATGGGCCATGCTGAACCTCGACGTCCGACGGCTACCCGGCGGCGGGGCGCGGATGGGACTGCTGTGGCGCGCCGGACATCCCCGCAATCGGCATCTGGAAGCGGCGCTGGAGGTGTGGCGAGGGAATGCAGCCGAAAGCTGACCCTCGACTGCACAAATGACCCCAAGACGATTCGGCGTCCAGGTGGGCCTTCTTCGATAGCGTCTATCACGTGATCATCTTCATCAATTAGCCAAATCCCCCGGTCCCCCATTAGCATCCAATAACCAAGCGTCGCACTGGGGTTTGTTCGCGCCATTGCGCGGTGCGCTTTGAGCGGCGCATGCTGGAGGACGCAACACAATGACCGACGAAAACACGCTGCAGACGGCTCTGGACCACCACCTGGAACAGGGCGAACGGGCGCTGGACGCCGCTTTGCTGGCCTTGCTGGAAACCCACGGCGAGGCGCCGCTGGCGCATCTGGCCCACACGCTGGGGGTAGAGCACGCTCAGGTACTGCGATCGGTACACGGACTGGCCGAACGCGGCCGGATATACGTACTCGGCAGAGTCGGGCCCGGCCAGCGGGCCGCATTGGCCTCGGAAGACGAAACGTTCAGGCCCGTTCCGGTCCCGGGCTGACAGCGGCACGGACTCCATCGGCCGGCGGGACGATCCGCCCCTGCCGGCCGGCAGTCACGGCAACAAATGCCGCCTCAGTGCTCCGTGCGCGGCACCGCCGGCTGACCCTCGGCAGAGAAAATCGCTTCGACATCGACCGCATCGAAGCCGTAGTGCGCCCCGCAGAACTCGCAATCCACTCCGATTCCGCCCTGCTCGGCCACGATGCTCTCGGCTTCCTCCCGCCCCAGACCGCGGATCATCTCCACCACCCGTTCACGCGAGCAACCACAGTGGAAACCCACCGGCTCGCGCTCGAACAGGCGCACGTCCTCCTCGTGATAGAGACGATGCAGCAACTGGGCGGCCGACAACTCCAGCAGTTCTTCCGCGGTCACCGTGTCGGCCAGAGCGACGCTGCGCTCCCAGGCGTCGGGATCCGGCACCTCGCCGGGCAGCGCCTGCAGCAGCAGGCCGGCGACGCCGTGCTCTCCCGCGGCCAACCACAAGCGAGTCGGCAACTGTTCCGAACGGTCGAAGTAGTCGCGCAGCGCATCGCTCAGGCGTTCGCCTTCCAGCGCGACGATGCCCTGATAACGCACACCTCCCTTACCCGGATCGATATTGAGCGCGACATGCCCGCGCCCGCACAGCGCCGGCAGGTTTCCCGCCTCCGGCGTGCCTTGCCAATGCGCCAGCCCACGCACGGTGCGCCGGCCGTGTCCCTCGGGCTCGCCGCTGCGCGCGCGGCCGACCTGCGCCTGGGTCACCAGCATGGGTACGGCGCCGTCGCCGCGTATCTGCAGCGTCAGCGAGCCGCTGAACTTGATCGTGGCGGACAGCAGCACGGTCGCCGCCAGGGCTTCGCCGAGCAAGCCGCGCACGGCCTCGGGATAAGCGTTGCGCTCGAGCAGCGCCTTCCAGGTAGCGTCGAGGTGAATCCACTCGCCGCGCACGTTGGTACGCTCGATCAGAAAACGGTGCAGGCTGTCACGTTCGGTCATGGTGGAATAGGCGTGCGCTGGCTTCGCATCGCCGCCTCGAATCGAAGAATACGGGGCGGGGCCTGGGACATTGTGCCCCAGGCCCCGTGAGGTTTCAGCCGTCAGCCGGCCAGTTTGCGCTTGAGCAGTTCATTCAACTGCTGCGGATTGGCCTTGCCCTGGGTGGCTTTCATCGCCTGGCCGACGAAGAAGCCGAACAGTTTGTCCTTGCCGCTGCGGTACTGTTCCAGCTGTGCCGGGTTGGCGGCAATGATCTCGTCGATGATGCTCTCGATCGCCGAGGCGTCGGTAATCTGCTTGAGGCCGCGGGCCTCGATCACGGCGTCGGCATCGCCTTCGCCGGCCCACATCGCCTCGAACACTTCCTTGGCGATCTTGCCGGAGATGGTGTTGTCCTCGATGCGCAGCAGCAGCCCACCGAGCATCCCGGCGTTCACGGGGGCGTCGGCGATCTCGCGGTTGTCCTTGTTGAGGAAGGCGGAGAAATCGCCCATCACCCAGTTGGCGGCGAGTTTGGCGTGTCCGCCGCTGGCCGCGACCACCGCCTCGTAGTAGTCGGCCAGTTCACGGCTGGTGGTGAGCACGCCGGCGTCGTAGGCGGACAGGCCGTGATGGGTCATGAAGCGATGCTTCTTCTCGTCCGGCAGTTCGGGCAGGGCCTCGCGCACGGCTTCCAGGAAGGCGGCATCGATTTCCAGCGGCAACAGGTCCGGGTCGGGGAAGTAGCGGTAGTCGTTCGCCTCTTCCTTGGAGCGCATGGAGCGCGTCTCGTCCTTGTTGGCGTCGTACAGGCGCGTTTCCTGCACCACCGAACCGCCGCCCTCGATGACGTCGATCTGACGTTCGATCTCGTAGTTGATCGCGCGCTCGACGAAACGGAAGGAGTTGAGGTTCTTGGTCTCGGTGCGGGTGCCGAACTCGTGGCTGCCTTTGGGGCGCACGGATACGTTGGCGTCGCAGCGGAAGGAGCCTTCCTGCATGTTGCCGTCGCAGATGCCGAGGTAGCGCACCAGCGTGTGGATCTTCTTCATGTAGGCGACCGCTTCCTTGGCCGAACGCATGTCCGGTTCGGAAACGATCTCCAGCAGCGGCGTGCCGGCACGGTTGAGGTCGATGCCGGTGGCAGCCTGAAAATCCTCGTGCAGCGACTTGCCGGCGTCCTCTTCGAGGTGCGCTCGGGTCACGCCGATGGTCTTGGTCTCGCCGTCATCGAGTTCGATCTCGATGCTGCCCAGGCCGACCACGGGCAGCTCGTACTGCGAGATCTGGTAGCCCTTGGGCAGGTCGGGATAGAAATAGTTCTTGCGCGCGAACACCGAGCGCTCGGCCACCGCGGCGCCGATCGCCAGGCCGAACTTGGCGGCCATGCGCACGGCTTCGGCATTGAGCACCGGCAGCACGCCCGGTAGGCCGAGATCGACCGCGCAGGCCTGCGTGTTGGGCTCGGCGCCGTAGGCGGTGGAGGCCCCGGAAAAGATTTTGCTGCGGGTGGCGAGCTGGGCGTGGATTTCCAGCCCGATGACGACTTCCCATTCCATAGCGTCGTTACCTGATGATTCGATGTCTGCGACTTACTCGAAGCCGTGCGGGGCGCGGGTGTGCCAGTCGGTGGCCTGTTGGAAGCGGTGCGCGGCATTGAGCATGCGCCCCTCCTCGAAGTAATTGCCGATGATCTGCAGTCCGACGGGCAGGCCGTCGGCGAAACCGGCCGGTACGGACATGCCCGGCAGGCCGGCCAGGTTCACCGCGATGGTGTAGATGTCGGACAGATACATGCTGACCGGATCGGCGGCCTTCTCGCCCAGGCGGAACGCAGTGCTCGGGCTGGTCGGACCGAGGATCAGGTCGACTTCTTCGAAGGCGCGGAGGAAATCGTCGCTGATCAGGCGACGCACCTTCTGCGCCTTGAGGTAGTAGGCGTCGTAATAACCGGCCGACAGCGCGTAGGTACCGACCATGATGCGCCGCTGCACCTCGGGGCCGAAGCCTTCGCCGCGCGAACGCTCGTAGAGGTCGGTCAGATCCTTGGGATTTTCGCAGCGATGGCCGAAACGCACGCCGTCGAAGCGCGATAGGTTGGACGAGCACTCCGCCGGTGCGACCACATAATAGGCCGGCACGGCCAGATGCGTGTTGGGCAGGCTGACCTCCCTGACCTCGGCGCCCAGACTCTTGAAGGTCTCGACCGCAGCCTCGACCGCGGCGGCCACGCCGGCATCCAGACCCTCGCCGAAGTATTCCTTGGGCAGGCCGATGCGAAGCCCGCTCAGGTCGGCGTCGAGTCCGGCGGCGTAGTCGGGCACCTCGCGCTCGATGCTGGTGGAGTCGCGCGGATCGGTGCCGGCCATGGCGCCCAGCACCAGCGCACAGTCCTCGGCGGTGCGGGCGAATGCGCCGCCCTGGTCGAGGCTGGAGGCGAAGGCGATCATGCCCCAGCGCGACACGCGGCCATAGGTGGGCTTGATGCCGGTGATGCCGCACAGCGAAGCCGGCTGGCGGATCGAGCCGCCGGTGTCGGTGCCGGTTGCTGCCGGTGTCAGGCGCGCGGCCACCACGGCAGCGGAGCCGCCCGAGGAGCCGCCGGGCACGCGTTCGGTGTCCCAGGGGTTGCGTACCGGGCCGTAGTAGCTGTTTTCGTTCGACGAGCCCATGGCGAACTCATCCATATTGGTCTTGCCCAGCATCACCATGCCGGCTTCGCGCAGGCGCTCGACCACTGCGGCATCGTAGGGCGCAACGAAGTTGTCCAGCATGCGCGAACCACAGGAAGTACGCACGCCGTCGGTGCAGAAGAGATCCTTGTGCAGCAGCGGGATACCGGTCAGCGGTCCGGCCTGGCCGGCGGCGATGCGCGCGTCGGCGGCGTCGGCCTGAGCCAGAGCCTGTTCCTCGGTGACGGTGATCACGGCGTTGAGTCCGCCGTCGAGACTGCGGATGCGCTCAAGGAAATGCCGTGTCAGTTCGCGGCTGGTGACCTCGCCGGCACGCAACGCGGCGGACAGCTCTGCGATGGTCTTGTTGTGCATATTGGTATTCCGTGAATAGACGGTGGCTCGTTGCGCCGCCGGAAAGGCGGACGCGACGCAGCGGGAATTACTCGATGACCTTGGGCACCAGGTACAGGCCGGCCTCGGCCTGCGGCGCCAGCGTCTGGAAGCGCTCGCGCTGATTCTGTTCGGTCACTTCGTCGGGACGCAGGCGCTGGCTGGCGTCCTGTGGATGGGCCATGGGCATGACGTCGGCCGTGTCCGCAGCATCGAGCTGCTCCACGAAGGCGAGGATGGATGACAGGTCGCGGGCATAGCCCTCGACTGCCTCTGGCTCAAGCGCCAGGCGGGCCAGGTGTGCAATGCGGACGACCTCGTCGGAACCGAGGGACATGCGGAAATCCTCTAATGTGCTGAGCTGAATTGCCAGCCCCGCAGCGTGCGACTCGCACCTCGCGCCAGATCTGGCGGCGGGCGGTTCGCGCAAACGGTTGCCGGGGCGTCAAAAACTACCACAAACGCGCCTTGCCCAAAACCCACCCTGTTGTTAGAGTACCGCGATTCTTGCCCCCCCACTTCGGATCTCCAGCAACCGCGCCCATGCTTGGCTTCCTATCCAACGACTTGTCGATCGACCTCGGCACCGCAAACACCCTGATTTACATGCGTGATAAAGGCCTCGTTCTGAACGAGCCCTCGGTCGTCGCTATTCGTCAGGACCGTGCTGGCGGCATGAAATCCGTCGAGGCCGTCGGCCTCGAGGCGAAGAGGATGCTCGGCCGCACACCAGCCAACATCACCACCATCCGTCCGCTCAAGGACGGCGTGATCGCCGATTTCACCACCACCGAAAAGATGCTGCAGTTCTTCATCAAGAAGGTGCATCAGCATCACTGGTTCCGGCCCAGTCCGCGCGTGGTGGTCTGCGTGCCCTGCGGCGCGACCCAAGTGGAACGGCGCGCGATTCGCGAATCGGTGGCCGGCGCCGGCGCGCGCAAGGTCTACCTGATCGAAGAACCGATGGCGGCGGCGATCGGCGCCGGCCTGCCGGTTGACGAGCCCAAGGGCGCCATGGTGCTAGACATCGGCGGCGGCACCTCTGAAGTCGCCGTGCTGTCGCTCAACGGCATCGTCTATTCGGCCTCCGTACGCATCGGCGGCGACAAGTTCGACGACGCCATCATCAACTACGTACGCCGTAACTACGGCATGCTGATCGGTGAAGCCACCGCCGAACGCATCAAGTTCGAGATCGGCTCGGCCTACCCCGGCCGCGAACTGCGCGAAGTCGAGGTAAAGGGACGCAACCTGGCCGAAGGCGTACCGCGCAGTTTCACTCTCAACAGCAACGAGATCCTCGAAGCGCTGCAGGAACCCCTATTCGGCATCATTGGCGCGGTCAAGACCGCACTCGAACAGACCCCGCCCGAACTTGGCGCCGACGTGGCCGAGCGCGGTATCGTGCTGACCGGTGGCGGCGCGCTGCTGCGCGACCTCGACCGCCTGATCATGGAAGAAACCGGCGCGCCGGTAGTGATCGCCGACGATCCGCTGACCTGCGTCGCCCGCGGCGGTGGCCGGGTGCTCGAACTGATCGACAAGCACGGCTCCGACTTCCTGGCAATGGAATAAGCCGCGCCAGGCGCTGCGCTGTTCGAGTAAGCATCTGCGAAACGCCGCCGCGGCAGCCGGCTGAGGCAAGAGGTTACAGCCATCAAGCAGCCACTTTTCAATATCGGCCCGGCGCTGCACCTGAAGACGTTCCTGCTGGTGCTGGTATCGGTGGTTCTCATGACCGTCGACCAACGCTTCACCGCCTTGCGGGAAGTTCGCTATTACCTTCAGTACGCGGTCGCGCCACTGCGCGAGGCGGTCGCGCAGCCGGAGCGCACCTTCGCCTGGCTGAGCGCCGAGCTGTCCTCCCATCAGCAGTTGATCCACGAGAACGCGACGTTGCAGCAGCGGAACCTCCTGCTGCAGGCCCGGCAACAGAAATTCGACGCGGTCAGCCAGGAAAACGCTCGCCTGCGCCGACTGCTCAACGCCTCCGAACGCACCACCGCGCGGGTCAAGATCGCGCGGCTGCTGTCGGTCGACCTCGACCCCTACACGCAGCGCATCGTCATCAACCAGGGCAAGCGCGACGGCGCCTATCTCGGTCAGCCCGTGATCGACGCCAACGGCCTGCTCGGTCAGGTCATCCAGGTCGGCCCCTTCAGCTCCGAGGTCCTGCTCATCTCCGACCCGGGCAGTGCCGTGCCGGTCATCGACGTGCGCAGCGGCCTGCGCCTGCTGGCCGTAGGCACCGGACAGTCCGACTCGCTCGGCCTGCGCAGCGCGCCCAATACGGCGGACATTCGGGTCGGCGACCAGATCGTCACCTCCGGGCTGGGCGGACGCTTTCCCCCCGACTATCCGGTGTGCACGATCGCCTCGATCGGACGCACTCCCGGTGACCCCTTCGCGCAGGTCAGCTGCCGCCCGGTCGCCGCACTCGGCCGGCATCGCGAGGTGCTATTGATCTGGAATACACCCACGCACAATCCGGACAAACCGCCCGCACCCGCCCCCAAGGCGTCCAAGCCATGAGTCGAACACGCGGCGCCGTGGTCGGCATCTGGCTGACCCTGATCGTGGCCATGGGCCTCCACATCATCGCCCTGCCCCAGGCCCTGGTGCCGTTCCGCCCGGACTGGATTGCCCTCGCTGCCGCCTACTGGAGTATGGCGCTGCCGCGGCGCTTCGGGCCCGGCAGCGCCTGGATCTTCGGACTGCTGCTCGACGTGCTCAGCGGAACGCTGCTCGGCCAGCACGCCATGGCGCTCGCCGTACTGTCCTATCTGAGCATCCGCGTACACCAGCGCGTGCGCGTCTATCCGCTCTGGCAGCAGGCCATCAGCGTGGGCTTCATGCTCGCCGTGTATCGGCTGCTCATCCTGTGGGTCTACGGCATCACCGGGCATGCTCCAGGCACCTGGGCCTACTGGTTCCCGCTGGGCACCGACATACTCATCTGGCCCGCGGTATACCTGTTGCTGCGCGGATTCCGCCGCAGGCTCAACTTCGGCAGCTGACGCACGACACTCGCCCCGCCCCCGGAGACCGGCTACGCTGTCGGCAAGCCAATCGCCAATGGAGATCCGCTCATGGACGAACCAACCCGCACCGAGATCGAGGCCGCCGTTCTGCGCCGCCTGCTCAAGCATCTGCGCGAACGCACCGACGTGCAGAACATCGAACTCATGAATCTGGCCGGCTTCTGCCGCAATTGCCTGTCCAAGTGGTACCGCGCCGCGGCCGAGGAGCGCGACCTGGACATCGACTACGACGCTGCGCGCGAAATCGTCTACGGTATGCCCTACGCGCAGTGGAAGGAACGCTACCAGCGCGAAGCCACTCCGGAACAACAAGCCGCCTTCGCCGCCGCCAGCCGCAGCTCGGAGAACGAACCGGCATGAGCGACACAGATACGGTGCGCATCGACAGCGCACATGACCTCTACGTCGACACCCCCGAGGCGCTGGATGCGCTCTGCGAGCGGCTATCGGGTTCTCCCTGGCTGGCGCTGGATACCGAATTCATCCGCGAGCGCACCTACCGCGCCCGCCTGTGCCTGATCCAGATCGCCTCGCCGGAACTGGTCGCCTGCGTCGATCCGCTCGCCCTGCCCGATCTCGAACCGCTGCGCGCGCTGCTCACGGCGTCGAACACGGTGAAGGTGCTGCACGCCGCGCATCAGGATCTGGAAATCTTCCACCAGCTCTACGGCGCCGTGCCCGCCCCCGTGTTCGACACCCAGATCGCCGCCGCGCTGCTCGGCCTGGGCGAACAGATGGGCTACGGCCGGCTGGTTTCGGAGATGCTCGGCATCGACCTCGAGAAAGGCCACGCTCGCACCGACTGGGCCCAGCGGCCGCTCGACCCCGAGCAGATCGGCTACGCCGCTGACGACGTACGCTACCTCGGTGAAATCTATCTGCAGCAGCGCGAACGCCTCGCCGCACTGGGCCGCGTAGACTGGCTGGACGAAGACTTCCGCCGACTCAGCAACCCGGCCAGCTACACCGTCGATCCGCAGACGCAATGGACGCGGCTGCGCGGCATCCAACACCTGCACGGACGCCAGCTATGCGCCGCCCAGGCACTGGCGGCGTGGCGCGAGGAACTGGCGCAGCAGGCCGACCGGCCGCGGCGCTGGATACTGGCCGACGAGGTGCTGCTCGACGTGGCTCGCCGCATGCCGCGCAATACCGCCGCACTGGCGCGCATCCGCGGGCTGCCGGAACGCACGCTGGAACGCCACGGCAGCGCCCTGCTCGACCTGCTGGAGCAATCCCGCAACCACCCCGAAACGGACTGTCCGCAGCCGGCCGAACGCCTCGTTCTGAGCACCGAACAGGAAGCGCTGGCGGACCTGCTGATGGCGACGCTACGCCTCGAAGCCCAGCGCCAGAACATCGGCGCCGCCATGCTCGCCACGCGGCGCGAACTCGAACGCCTGGCCAGCGGCGACGACGACCTGCCCGTGCTGCGCGGCTGGCGTGCCCGCCTCATCGGCGACACCCTGCTCGCGGTACGCCGCGGCGAGCGTTGCCTGCGCGCCGATGAAAGCGGCGTCCATCTGGAGGACTGATAGCTCCGCTCACCCTTTCAGCTCTGTTTAAGCACGCCGGTCGCACACTGGCATCGTCACAGAGAACGGAGCGCACGGGGCGCTCCCGGCGACACGAAAGGAGAGCAATCATGAACAAGACCATTCTCGGCATCGCACTAACCGGCGGTCTGCTTGCCACCGGCATCGCGGGAAGCGCATTGGCCTCGGATCAGCTGCGCACGCAGGACCGCCTGCACACCGAAGACTGGACCCACACCCAGGACCGACTACAGTCGCACGACCGCATCCACCTCAAAGCGGTCTCCGACGACGGCTATGAATACCAGTTCCGCGGCGGCACCAAACACATGGTGCAGGAGCGGGCGGAGTACCGCTACCGCGTTCTGGACGGCGGCACCAACATGGGTGACGGAAGCGGCATGAACGGCGGCAAGTCGGGCAACGGCGGCCACGGCACGGGCAAAGGCCGGTAGTATTAGAGACCGGCATCCGCCCCCGCGGGCCGACCGCGGGGGCGAAACTTCGAGGCACACGATCATGCAGCCCCGCCCCTCACGACGTGCATCCGTTCGCCGCATCCTCGCGATGCTGGCGCTGTGCGGCCTTATCGCCGGCAGCGGCAATGCATTCGCGCGCGGCGGCGCGGGCAATGCCGGCGGCGGCAGCGCCGGGGCAGGCTCCGGCATGAACAGCAGCGGGAGCCACAACAGCCGGCCCGGACAGTCGAGCGACACCCTCCTCAACGGTCATGATGCCGCACCCGCGCCGGTCCCGATCAAGCTGCAGAAACTGCTCGAACGCCACCATCTCACACGCAGCCGCGTGCTCGACGCCGAGATCGATCGCAAGGGAGCCCTGTGGATCTACGAACTCAAGCTGCTCGGCCCTGACGGCGTCGTGCGCGAGCGTCGCTACAATGCCCTGAACGGCGACGCGCTGCCACACAATCACGACTGATGCGCCTACTGTTAGCCGAAGACGATCATGCGCTGGCCAGCCGCCTGAGCGAACGCCTGAGCCGGGAAGGCTACGCCGTCGATGCCGTCGACAACGGCGTTGACGCCGAATTCATGGGCATGGAGGAACCCTACGACGTGGTGGTGCTCGACCTCGGCCTGCCGCGCCGCAACGGCCTCGACGTACTGCGGCATTGGCGCGAGCAGTCGCGCACGCTGCCGGTGCTCATTCTGACCGCACGCGACGCCTGGCAGGAGAAGGTCGAGGGCTTCCAGGCCGGTGCCGACGACTACCTGGCAAAGCCTTTCCACACCGAGGAACTGCTGGCCCGTCTGCAGGCCCTGGTGCGGCGCGCCAGCGGACAGCCGGCGCCCGAACTCAGCGTGGCCGGACTCACTCTGGACGAAGGGCGGCAGATCGTGCGCTTGCCCGACGGAGGCGAGCTGGCGCTGACCGGCACCGAGTTCCGCCTGCTGCGCTACTTCATGCGCCACCCCGGGCAGGTGCTGTCCAAGACCCGCCTGACCGAACACGTCTACGCCTACGACGACGATCGCGACAGCAACGTCATCGAGGTCTACATCAACCGACTGCGGCACAAGCTCGGCCGTGAACGCATTCAGACCCGCCGCGGCCAGGGTTACGTGATGAACGCATGACCTCGCTGCAGACCCGCCTCAGCGTCTGGCTGACCGGCATTCTGCTGGTCTTGTTCGCGCTCGCCTGGCTGGTCACCGACATGGCGCCGCAGCGGCTCACCCAGCACTACGTCACCGCCCGTCTCGAGCACGACGGCGAGACCCTGCTCGCCGGCCTGAGCCGCGCCTCCGACGGCAAGCTCGGCATTGCGCCGCGCTTCGTCGCCCCGGTCTATCTACGGCCGTTCTCGGGCCACTACTACGTCATCCGCGCCGGCAGCGACGTGCTGCGCTCCCGCTCGCTGTGGGACTACAAGCTCGACGCCGGACCACCGCCCGCCGGCTCCTCCGCACGACTCAGCAGAGTGACCGGCCCGCAGAACCAGCATCTTCTCGTGTGGCAGCGCCGGGTCACGCTGCAGGGGGAAACCGTCGATCTGACCGTGGCCGAAAACCTCTCCGCGCTGGACGCCGACATCGCCCGCTTCAGGCGCTACCTGGCGCTGTTCACCGTCATCGCGCTAATCGCCGTGCTGCTGCTGCAGCGTCCGGTGGTGCGCGGGGTACTGCGCCCTCTGCAGACCATTCGCCGCCAACTCGGCCAATTGGAGCGAGGCGAGCGCGATCGTCTCGAGGAGGACGCTCCGCGCGAGATCCGCCCTCTGGTGCACGAACTCAACGCCTTGCTCGAACGCCTCGGAGCACGCCTGGAACGCTCACGCAGCGCCACCGGCAACCTGGCGCACGCGCTCAAGACGCCGCTGGCGCGCCTGCAGCAGATCAGCGAGTTCGAAAGCACCGCGCTCCCCCCCGACGTCCGCGGCGACCTCGCCCAGGCGATCGGCGACATGCGCGCCAGCATCGACCGCGAACTCAAGCGCGCACGCATGGCCGGCGGCGGCGTACCCGGCATGCGCCTGCGGCTGGACACGGAGCTGGCGCGCCTGGCCGAAGTCACGGGCCGAATCCATCACGACCGTACGCTGGAAATCGAGACCGAGCTGCCTGCCGGACAAACCTTCTCCGGCGACCGGGAGGACATGCTGGAGCTGTTCGGCAACCTGCTCGACAACGCCTGCAAATGGGCTCGCGGGCGCATCCTGCTGCGCGTCGAGGCCGACGCCGCAGGCGCCCTGCATGCCTGGGTGGAAGACGATGGTCCCGGCGGCGACCCGCAGACGCTGGCCAGCTTGACCGAGCGCGGCGCCCGGGCCGACGAACACGTCGCCGGACACGGCCTGGGGCTGGCCATCGTCAGCGACATCGTCGCCCAGTACAACGGACGCTTGGCCTTCGGCCGCTCGGAGGTGCTGGGCGGGCTCAGCGTCGAGATCGACCTGCCGCCGGGCGGGCGGCGCAGCGAGGCGGGTTGAAGCGCAGGCGGGCTATTTCTTGCCCGGCGCGAAGTAGTAGTCGGTCAGCACGGCCACGTCAGTGCTCATCTCGCGGATCAGGCGATCCAGGCTGATGATTGCGTACTCCAGCAGATTCACCGTGATGAAGGGCTGTTCGACGCGCATGCGGTCGTACATGGCCCGCGACAGCTTGAGCAGGCGCGTCTTGTTGCGCGTGGCGCGCATGCGTGTCAGACGCGGTTTACGGTCGAAGAACGACATCTCACCCATCAGCTCGCCCTGGCGGCGGCGCCCGACCTCGGTTTCCATCGAGCCGGTGTCGTACAGCAGCACGATCTCGCCCTCGACGACGAAGAACAGCGCCTCGCCCACCTCGCCGATGTCCATCACGATCTGCCCGCGGTCATAGAACACCTCCTCTGTGAAATCGAGGATGGTTTCCACTTCCTTGGTGGTCAGAGAGGCGCACAATCCATGCTCGCTCAGGAAAGCGACCAGATCCTCGACTTTTTTCGGCATCTCGGAACTCCCCCAATCAATTCTTCGAATCCCAACCGCGCGCGCAGTATAACAGCCTGCCTGGCTCGGTAAGGGACGCGATGCATAACCCACTACGTGGACGGCACTGGCTTGCGCGGTGTACTCCGTGCGCATCATCCCGCTCATACATTCTTTTGGCGTGTATCAAGCGACCGGCGAAAACGCTAGGCTTGTGAGCAATCCCCTGCGCCGAAACCCGCAAAACCATGTCCATCCCCCTGCTCGATCTGCAACGCATTGCCACCAATTTCGCGCCCCACAGCATTCTGCTGGTGACACCGCCCGATCACCCGCTCGCGGCGTCCCTGGCCGATCGACCCGAAATCCTGCGAGTCGACGCAACGAATCTGCTCGAGGGCAAGACCGATATGCCGCCGCGCCGTCGCCTCGCACTGGTCGCGGACACGCTGGAGCATCTGTCGGCGAGCCGCGGCGAAACACTGATCGCCCTGCTGCGCGACCGCCTGGCCGAAACGCTCTACTGTCTCGCCGACCCGGAGCAATGGCCAGCGCCGCGCATGCTCGCGCTCGGCCTTCAACCGTTCGACGTCTATCCCCGCGATGGCGGCGCAGCGCTTTACCACTTCGACCTCTACGACTACAAGCGCACGCCCGATTGGCTGAATCCGTGCAACTGGGCAAACCCAGAGCAATGGAACAAGCACCGCTGGTAGAGCCGGCTTGCGAGGAACAGTAGAATGGCCGGCTCACTCACCCTAGAACGCAGAGCAAAGCCGCAGCACGCGGCGCCCGGACCTGCGCAGCCGGAACGGCCGTGGCGTACACGGTGTCCGAAGGAGACCGAATGACCCCCGAAGCAGTACAGCAAATGATAGAACAGGACATGCCCGGCAGCCGCGTCGAGGTGCAGGGCGACGGCAGCAAATTCGAGGCGCAGGTAGTGAGCGATGCCTTCGCCGGCCTGTCCACGCTCAAGCGCCATCAGAAAGTCTACACCGTGGTCGGCGAGCACATCACCAGCGGCGCCATCCACGCGCTTACCATCAAGGCCTACACGCCGGAAGAATTCGCTGCGCGCTGAGCGCCGCGGCGAACATCACTGCAGCCGCATGCCCTCGCCGTCGCTCGCCAGTTCGCGCCGCACCCGCTCGTCGGACACTGGAAAACCTTCCAACGCATCGTCGATGAGCCGGGCGAGCGGCGCGTCCATGAAGCTGCCGCACAGACCGACGATCACCTTCTCCGCAGGCTCCAGAACGACCCTGGCAGCCGTATCCGCCTCCATCAGCTTCAGACCGAGCATGTGTATCGCGGCCAGATTCATGTCCAGCGAGAACAGCAGGCCGTTGCGCTGCATCAACTGCCCGGATTCTTCCTCGGCGAGTTCGGCACGCATGTTCTTGAGCACTCCCGACACTTCGGACAGACATCCGCGCATCAAGTCGATGATCAGCCGGCCTTCAATACGTTGCGACATCGAGATACTCCCAGCCACGCCCACCGTACTGAGCGCAGACGGGCGATTCGAATCGGAAACGGCGATTGTATACTCGCCACTGCGTCAGCGCTGCCGCCGGACACGCCGATGATCAGCCCCAAGGGCCGCGAGGAGATACTTCAGCTGATCCGTTCCGACCTGGTCAACGACTGGACGGAAGTCGACCGCACGCTCAAGAACGTGGTGCGCATGCTGCTCAGTCAGCGCCCGGACATCGTGCGGCTGTATTTCCTGCCCGGCGTATGGGCGCAGATAATCCAGCTAGAACGCAAGCCGGCCGCCGCGGTTATTCTCACCGCGCTCAAGGGCGTGATCGTCGCCGAAAGCGGTGCCCCGGAAGTGCTCGGCGCCGAGCAGGCGCGCTTCTACCTCACCACGCGGATTCCGGCCTACATGGAAATGGCGCGGACCTGGTGCCGGGAACACCCCGAGGCCTGCCCGCGCGGCTGGAACCGCGAACCGCCACCCTTGCCTCTGCAGCTGGACAAGCCCGGGAACGACGCATGCTGACCCTGGCCGAGATGTCTCCGGCGGATTTGCGCGGCCTGGTACGCGATTACGGTCTCGAACTCGCATGGGTGCCGCAGGGTACGCGCATTCCGGGCTCGTACTGGGGCGCTCCCGAAGCCGGTCTGATCGGCAACACCGTCCATGTCCGGCCCGACACGCCGCTGCACTCGCTACTGCACGAGTTCTGCCATGCCGTGTGCATGGACGCCGGGCGGCGCGCGCAGTTGCACACCGATGCCGGCGGCGACGTGCTGGAGGAAAACGCGGTGTGCTACCTGCAGATCCTGCTCGCCGACCGGCTGCCCGGCGTGGGCCGGGAACGGCTGATGCGCGACATGGACGCCTGGGGCTACAGCTTCCGCCTCGGCAGCACCGCGGCCTGGTTCGCCGAAGACGCCGAAGACGCGCGCCTGTGGCTGCGCGAACACGGGCTGGTCGACGAACGAAACGCCCCGCTGCCGCGTCTGCGGCAATAGGACAAGAATCAAGGCGCCATCCATGGCGTAACAACGCTTTGCCCGGCATCCAGCCGGCAAACCTGGCAAACCCCGTATCGAACCGCAGCGCAGACGACCCTCAGCGCGACAACGAGCGCAGCGCTGCCGGATTCCAACCGCCGCCGAAACTGCCTGGCAGCGGCATTCCGGCGTCGACCACCTCATCACCCTCGTGCAGACGATCGACGCGCTTGTGATCGGCCCAGTGCAGCAGCTGCAGACGGCCATCGTGATCTTCGACCAGTGCGGTGCAATGCTCGACCCAATCGCCGTCGTTGCAGTACAGCGTATCGCCGTGGCGCTCGATCCCGGCCTTGTGGATATGCCCGCAGATGTAGCCGTCGTAGCGCTCGTGCGCCGCGGTACGCGCCGCAGCCTGCTCGAAACGGCGCACGTAGCGCTTGGCCCCGCCCACCCGCGACTTGATCCAGGACGACAGCGACCAGTAGGGGCGGCCGAAGCGACGGCGCAGGCCGTTGGCCTGGCGGTTCAACCACAGCAGCACGCCGTAGAAACGGTCGCCGACCACATGCAGCAGCGGATTGCCGCGCACCATGGCGTCGAACTCGTCGCCATGGCTGACGAAGAAGCGTCGCCCATCGGCACTGGCATGCACCGCATCGCGACGGATCTCGATGCCGTTGAAGCTCACGCCGACGAATTCGCGCAGGGTCTCATCGTGGTTGCCCGGGATGTAGACCACACGGCAACCCTGCTCCGCCTTGTCGAAAAATGCCTGCAACACGGCGCTGTGGGCGGGCGGCCAGTGCACGTGGCGCCGCATGGCCCACAGATCGACCACGTCGCCGACCAGATAGAGCGTCTCGGCATGGGTGTTGCGCAGGAAGTCGAGCAGGTACTCGGCGCGGCAGTCACGGGTACCAAGATGGATGTCGGAAATGAAAATGGCGCGATATTCGAGCGGCTGCATCGCGACGGTCTCCCATCAGCCTCGTTGGCGGCACTATGGGGGAGCAAGATGACGCCCGGACTGCACTGGCTTGACGGTGTTGTGACGATGAGGCGACCAGACGTGAACATGCGGCCTCGGGAGGGCCTTCCCGTCATCCCTTCAGCGCCTCTTGCAGCGCCTCCACCGCCAGTCTCAGAACCTCCACCCGCGCGAAGCGCTTGTCGTTGGCGGGAATCAGGTGCCAGGGTGCGTATTCGGTACTGGTGCGCACCACCATCTCGTTGATCGCGGAGCGGTAGTCGTCCCAACGCTCGCGATTGCGCCAATCCTCCTTGCTGATCTTGTGCTGCTTGTAGGGCGTATTCTCGCGCGCGGTGAAGCGCGCGAGTTGCTCTTCACGGTCGATGTGCAGCCAGAACTTCAGCACCACCACGCCATGTTCGACCAGTTGCGCCTCGAAATCGTTGATCTCGTGGTAGGAACGCGCCCATTCGGGCTGGGTGGCGAAGCCTTCGACGCGCTCGACCAGCACGCGGCCATACCAGCTGCGGTCGAACAGCGTCCAGTAACCGTCACGTGGCAGGTGGCGCCAGAAACGCCACAGGTAATGGTGCGCGGCCTCCTCGTCGGTGGGCGCGGCGATCGGGACGACGCGGTACAGGCGTGCGTCCAGCGCACGCACCAAACGGCGGATAGTGCCGCCCTTGCCGGAAGCGTCCCACCCCTCGAACAGGGCCACGATGGGTTTGCGCGCGTGGAAGACATCCCACGCGAGGCGGTTGAGTTCGGACTGGTAGTGCTCGATCTGGTCGCGATATTCCTTGCGCTCCAGCACTTCGCCGAGATCGACATGATCGAGCACGGTAATGCGCGCGTCCTCGCCCTCCGGCAACGAGGGGGCATGCGAGGTCTTGAGTTCGACGCCGTCCGGTGGCGCTGCCAAACGCGTTTCAATGGCCTCGAGCAGGGTGCGGCCGATGGTCAGATCCCGGTAGCGGCGGTCGGTAGCCTCGATAAGGTACCAGGGCGCTTCGGCGGTGTCGGTCTCGCGCAAGACATGTGCGCTGACCCGGGCGTAGTCGTCATAACGCTTGGCGTAGTGCACGGTCTCAGGCGCCATGTGCCAGTGGCTCTGCGGGTCCTTACGCAGTTTCCTGATCCGCGCAGACTGTTCCTTCTCCGACAGATGGCACCAAAACTTGACGATCAAGGCTCCGCCCGCAACCAGCATCCGCTCGACGTCCGCGATGCGCGTCAGCTCGGCCGCGTGCGCGGCATCGTCGTCGTGCTCCTCGACGCGATCGTAGATGGTCTGGGTGTACCAGGCGCCGAACATGACGGCAATGGAACCAGCCGGCGGCAAGGTACGCCAGAAACGCCACCAGCGCGGGCGCTGGGTTTCCTCGTCGGTCTCGTCCCAGTAGGCATGTACCTGCACGCCGCGCGAATCGAACCATTCAAACAGGCGGTTGACGACCTGCCCCTTGCCGGCCCCGGACACGCCGGCGATGACCACCACCACCGGCAGGCCGGCTTGGCGCGCCGCGCGCTGCGCCTGCAGCAACCTCGCGCGCAGTTCCGGTTCGGCCTCGTCGAACTCGTTTTTGCTGAGCTTGCGCCCCAATTCGGCTGCTTCGAACATGATCTCGTCTCCTGCCGCGCCGATCGTACCAGCTGTCTCGCTCGTAGTGTAACGGCCTGTGCCCAGACTGCACGAGCAAGATTTACCAAGCCGATCACGCTTGCCCGCGCCGCCAAGTGCCCGTAACCTGCAGAATCTTGGCTTGTGACGAAATACTAATTGAGGCTCGCACTCATGACCGACGCCAGCAGCGGCGTGCCGCAGGACAGCACCGATTTCGCCATGCTCCGCTTCAACATGGTCGAACAACAGATCCGCCCCTGGGACGTGCTCGATCCACGCGTACTGGACGTGCTGGGCAGCCTGTGGCGACATCATTTCGTGCCCCCCGACCAACAGCGCCTCGCCTATGGCGACCTGGAACTGCCGCTCGGCCACGGCGAACACATGATGGCGCCGAAGGTCGAAGGCCGCCTATTGCAAGCGCTGGCACCGCAAGCTCACGAAACAGTGCTCGAAATCGGCACGGGCAGCGGCTTTCTTGCCGCCTGCCTAGCGCACTTGGCCGCCCGGATCGACAGCGTCGACATCATTCCGGATTTCAAGCACAGCGCACGTCCGCGCCTGGCCGAACTAGGCCTGCTCGACCGCGTGGCGCTGCGTACCGGCGACGCCGCTCACGGTTGGTCGCACCAGCGCGAGCGCTACGATGTGGTAGCCGTGACCGGCTCGCTCCCGACGCTGGAAATGGCCGCCCCCTTCGAACGTCTGCTGAACCCCGGCGGACGCATGTTCGCCGTTGTCGGCGTGGCGCCCGTGATGGAGGCCATGCTGATCACCCGTAGCGGCGAACATGCCTTCAGCCGCATCAGCCTGTTCGAGACTTCGCTCGCGCCGCTGCGTGGGCTCAGCAAACCGGCGGTTTTTCAGCTATGAAATGACGGCAGCGCGGCGTTTTGCAATCAAACAATCATTTGATTGAACTCAGTCGCCGCGCTACCATTACAGCATTTCCAATCATTTGATTGAAAGTGGCCGTCGCGCTACCTCGCGACACGTTCCAGGCGCCGGCCGTCCAAGCGCGAGCCTGTACGGTACGGATACCAGACCGGAAGCCGGCATGCCGTATCGGCGTACTCCGGCCGGACATAGGGCGCCTTCACAATCCGCAACATACGGAGTCACCGATGAAAATCCGTCAGGCAATGCTCGGCCTGCTCGCATTCGGCGCCCTGCAGACCGCCTCAGCAGCCGACCTCATGCAGATCTACCAACAGGCCCGCATGAACGATGCCCAGTTCGCGGCCGCCCAGCAACAGTACAAGGCGCTGCGGCAGAATGCCCCGATCGCCCAGTCGGCACTGCTGCCCCAGGCCAATCTCAGCGCCAACGTCGCGCGCAACCACATGCACTATAACGGCGTCGTGTCCCAAGGCGCGGCCGTGCCCGACGGATCCAAGGAGTACAATAGCAACGGCTACACGGTGAGCCTCAGCCAGACGCTGTTCAACTACAGCGACTGGGCCGGTCTCAAGCAGGCCGACAAGGCCGTGGCTGCAGCCCAGGCCAACCTCGACGCCGCCAGCCAGAGCCTGGTCCTGCGCACCGCCGAAGCCTACTTCAACGTGCTGTCCGCCGAGGATCAGCTGCGCTTCAGCAAGGCGCAGGATCGCGCCATCCGACGCCAACTCGATCAGGCCAAGAAACGTTACGAAGTCGGCCTGGTGCCGATCACCGACGTCAAGCAGGCGCGGGCCAGCTACGACCTGGCCAGGGCCCAGACGATCAAGGCACGCAGCACGCTGGACACCGCGCGCGAAGCCTTGACCGTGATCACCGGCCAGGGGCAGGAACCGCTGGCGCCCCTGGCCGGCAAACTGCCGCTGGTTTCACCCAAACCGACCAACATGCAGAAGTGGGTCAAGGCGGCGCTGCAACAGAATCTGTCCCTGGTCGCCGCGCGCTACAACGCCGAGGCCGCAGGCGAAGAGGTCAGCAAGCAGCGCGCCGGCCATTACCCGACGCTCGATCTGGTCGCCAGCCACAGCTATAACGACAACGGCACCGGAGCCTCGCAGTCCGGTAAGATCACTGATGACGCCATCGCCCTGCAGCTCAACGTACCGCTGTTCTCCGGCTTCCGCGTCAGCGCGCAGACCGACCAGGCACAGTACAAATACATGCAGGTACAGCAAGAACTCAAGGGGCTGCAGCGCCAAACCATCAGCCAGACCCGCTCCGCCTACCTGAACGTGCAATCCTCGATCAGCCAGGTCGAGGCACTGCGCCAGGCGGTCGAGTCGAACGAGGCGTCGGTCAAGGCGACCCAGGCCGGCTTCAAGGTCGGCACCAAGACCTCGCTTGACGTGCTTACCGCCCTGTCCGACTTGTACAAGGCACAGAGCGAGTATTCGCAGGCGCGCTACACCTATCTCGTCGACACGCTGCGCCTGAAGCAAGCGGCGGGCGTTCTGACCACGGCCGACATCGAGCGCATCAATGCCTATCTGGCCGGCTCCGACACCCAGCAGAAGAACGCGCAGTAGGGATTCACTCTCCTTACACAACAAACGAAAAGGCGGTGGATGCCCGGCATCCACCGCCTTTTTTCATCCCTGAGCCCGGGTAGAAGACGATCCCGCCCCCTGGCCACGACAGCCGCCTAGGCAGACGCCGGAGACAACGCGTATTCCACGCGATTGCGCCCTGCCTGTTTGGCACTCAACAAGGCATCGTCCGAGGCCTGAACGAGCGCTCCGAAATCACTCATCCACTCCCGGCGCTCGGCCACGCCGGCACTCACGGTCAACTGAATCGCACCGCGCTCGGTCATCGCCGGGGTCAGGCTGACGATCGTACACAGGCGCTCGGCCACGGACCGGGCCTGCACCATGTCCACGCCCGGAAGCAGCACGGCAAACTCCTACCCCCCCATGCGCCCGACCAGGTCAATTTCACGCAGATCACGCTTCAGCAGCCGGGCGAGATGCTGCAAGACCGCATCGCCCACCGGATGTCCGTAACAATCGTTGACGGACTTGAAGTGATCCGCATCGAAGCTGATCAGAGCCACCGGCTGATCACGCCGCACGGCATCGGCAAAACCACGTTCCGCCAGTTCCAGAAAGTGCGGCCGGCTGTACAAACCAGTGAGCGAATCCGTGTTGGCGCGCCGCAACAACTGCTGCTCGGTCCTGCGTTGTTCCGTCACGTCGCTCAGAAACAGCAGCGTAGCGGGACTTCCTCGCCAGTCGATGGCCACCGCCCGGATCTGCAGCCAACGGCTCGCACCATCGCCGTCGATCAACTCGAACGCATCCGCATCCGGCGCCCCGGAATCCTGTTCCGTTAGCCGCAGCAGTTCCGCCAGCCCCTGACGTTCGTCCGGCGCAAAGAAATTGACGAAGCGCATGCCAAGACAACCTTTATGCGTGCTGCGCAGCAGACCTGACGCCCGCGGATTCGCCAACACCACTTGACCGGTCTGCACGACCATAATGCCCTCCAGCGCATGTTCAATCAGCTCACGGTAGCGCTGCTCGCTATCGTGCAACTGCTGCATTATGTGGCGGCGATACTCGAGTTCCTGCTGCGCAGCACTGAGTTCCTGCCTAACGTCGGTCAGCTCGCGCAGGATGGCCAGGATCGGTTGGTGCCGCATGGTCTCGCTGCGATGCTGTGTCTGCCAGTGCAGATAGCCCCACAGCACCGGCGTCGCGACCAGCGCAACCGCCACACGCTCGGAGAACGTACCCGCGAGTATCGACAGATAGCCCGGCTGACCCGCGAAGGCTGCGGTGTTGAACAGCACGACGTCTAGCAGCATCACGCCGAGCAGGGTGAAAAAGGTACGCACCACCAGCGGCACGCCCCTAAAGTGGTGATGCATGTATTCCCATGCCACGGCGAGGAACACCATGTCAGCGATGGTGGTCAGTACCGAAGCGGTGTTGATGCGCAAGCTCGGCACCGGCACCTGGCCCAGCGGCGTGGTGCTCGACAACAGCATCTGCAGGTGCAGCACTATGGCGAACAGCGGCATCAGCACGGAGATGCCGACGATGGTGGAGATCGCCGTACGCGCCGCCTTGGGGCCGTCGAAGACGTAGATCACGAACACCGCCAGCAGCAGGGCGGTAAAGAAGACGGTGGAACCGACCAGGAACGTTACCGGGCCGACGGTGACCTTGACGTGGGCGTCGGTCACCCAGGACATCACCGCGGTCAGGCCGCCGATCAGGGCGTAATAGTGGGCAAGACCGAACAGCCGGCGCAGCGAATGGGCGAACAACACGAGTCCATAAACGCTGAACGCCTCGATCAGCAATACCCAAGCTTCCACCCCTGCTGCCCCCCACGCATTCGGCGATGCAATCGCGGGAGTTTACCGAATACCCCTGTCGTCGGCACGTAATAGGGCACTCATCATAATATGCAAAGCCGCCCGACATCGCCCTGAGCGGGGTCAGCACAACACGCTCAAGCGGCAAGCGCGCTGTGCTGACCCCGCTCATCGCGCCGTAGACGGATCTTCTGGCTTCGGCGTTCGGCCTTGCGAGTTTTGCCGTGGGCCTGACCTTTGCCGAGCAGAGGATGATCGTGCAGCCGGTTTCGGGGTGGTTGCCCGGTTTTCGGGCGGTTTGGTTTGCGCATGGCAGTTTCCTTGTGGGTGGTTTGTTGGTGCGTGGGCTTATAGCGTCATGCGGGGGGGAGATTCAAGCCGATGCAGCGGGCGGCACTGTGCGGTTCGCTGAGTGGCTGGGGTCGACGGCGGGCGGGGACCAAGGTGGAATTCCGAGCCGGCGCGAAGTACTCGCCGACCACGGGAGTCTGTTTCGTGCGCGATTCGAGGTGTGGGACTTCTCTCTGCTGAGGTGACGCGCCCGAGTACCCTTCTTTGCACGCCCAAAGAAAGGTACGAAAGAAAGGCGCCCGAAAGGCCTTGACCCTGACGGGCAAACCTCGAACGCCCACCCCGGCACGGGGTCGGGCGGCATGGAAGCCGCCCGAGCAGGCTTTGCCAGGAGGGCAAGTGCCTGCGGTGCCCCGTGACGGGGTGCACGCTCGAGGCAAGGCCGAACGGGAAGCGGCAAGTCAAAACAGAACGTAGCCCAAACACTTGGGCTGCGCATTCGGCTATCGAAACGTGGGTTGGGGTAAGCGCAGCGCACCCCAACCCGGGCGGTGCAGATCATGTTGGGGTTCGTTGCACTCACCCCAACCTACGGAAACCGGGTTTTGACGTTGAGCCTCCCTGATCGCTTGCCTCGCGAGCGTGCGCCTGGTCGGGGGGGCCGGCAGGGAAGCCGGCCAAGCGGCCCTTCGCCCGGACGGCGAATGGCTGCGGGCCCCGTTCAGGGGTACGTTCGCGAGGTTCCCCGTCAGGGACAAGCACAGCACTCTGCGCCTGTGTCATTGGCGGCTGCAGCGACTCCAGGCTGTTTCGCCACAAGGCGCGTCGCGCAGGGAAGGCTCATTGCCTTCACCAGCGGCGCAACACCGGGGCGGGACAGCCTGGAGGCGCCCTTCGGGTGGGCTGGTGTGCGCCCAGGGCTGCGTTGCGGCGCTTGCCAAGGGCTCGGGCCATTGCCTGCGCGCCGCGCCTTGCCCTGAACCCACGCCAGCCTACTGCAGTTGCGAATGGCACAGGTGCAGAGTGCTTTGGGGGTGCGTTTCTTTCGCCGGTTTCTTTGCG
>NZ_JARRQY010000018.1:0-85212 GCF_037381185.1 Acidihalobacter sp. | reverse complement strand
GGCTGGGGGACTAGGATTCGAACCTAGATTGACGGAGTCAGAGTCCGCTGTCCTGCCGTTAGACGATCCCCCAATGACTCGAGAATCGTTATTAACGCTTCGAGAACTGGGTCGCGCGGCGGGCCTTGCGCAGACCGACCTTCTTGCGCTCGACTTCGCGGGCATCGCGGGTCAGGAAGCCGTGCTTGCGCATCTCGCCTCGCAGGTTCTCGTCGTACTGCTGCAGCGCGCGGGCGATGCCGAGGCGAATGGCGCCGGCCTGACCGCTGGAACCGCCACCAGCCACCGTCACGGTGACGTCGAAGCGGTCGTTCAGTTCGGCAGCCTCGAGCGGCTGACGGCTGATCATGCGTGCGGTCTCGCGGCCGAAATACTCCTCAATCGGCTTGGAGTTGACGACGATGTTGCCACTTCCCGGACGAAGAAAGACTCGTGCCGAAGAACTCTTGCGGCGGCCGGTGCCGTAATACTGGGTGTCAGCCATGAACGCTTATCCTGATGCGATATTAAATGTCGAGCGGGGTCGGCTGCTGCGCGGCGTGCTTGTGCTCGCTGCCGGCGTATATTTTCAGCTTTCGGAACATGGAACGACCCAGCGGATTCCGCGGCAGCATGCCCTTGACGGCCAGCTGCAGCACGCGGGCGGGGTTGCGCTCCATCATTTTCTCGAAGCTGGCGGACTTCATATTGCCGATGTAGCCGGTGTGCCAGTAATACATCTTGTCCTTGGACTTGGCACCGGTCACGCGCAGCTTCTCCGCGTTCACCACGATGATATAATCGCCGGTGTCGACATGCGGCGTGTACTCAGGCTTGTGCTTGCCGCGCAGACGGCGAGCGATTTCGGTCGACAGGCGACCCAGAGTCTTGCCACTGGCATCGACCACGAACCAATCACGCCGGACTTCGGCCGGTTTTGCGCTGAAAGTCTTCATTCTCTGACTCACTGCTCCGAGTACTGTCGTCGACAAGGCGCCATCCAGCGCACCCGTCAATCCCTGAAAGGGGCGAAATCTTAACCGGATGATCCTTCCGACGCAAGTATCCCGCGAACAAAAAAAGAAGGCGTGGCAATGCCACGCCTAAAGAACGATTAGAGGGAGATACTGAATACGGATGAACCGCATATCAGTAAATCCGAATATACATAATTCCTGCTGTTTTGGTCAACTACTCCGGCGGACACAAAAAAGCGCGGCCCAAGGGCCGCGCCAAGTACCACCAAAGGAGGATGAGATGCCGAATGAGATGAATCACTGAAAAGCTTCATTCATCAGCAATTGAGAAATTACTAACATACACTCTACTTTGTCAACAATAAATTTAACTTTTCATTTCGACTGAGCCGCGTGAACGCTCAACCGATCAGTCCAACAGTAAGCGCTGCACTACCCGGCCATTGAGCAGGTGTTCCTCGATGATTTCGTCGATATCCGCGCGTTCGGCGTAGGTGTACCAAACCCCTTCCGGATAGACGACCAGCACCGGGCCTTCCTCACATCGTCCCATGCATCCGGCGATGTTGACCCGCACCCGCCCCGCACCGGCGATCCGTAACTCCTTCGTTCGCTGCTTGGCGTAAGCTCTCAACTCGGCAGCATCGTGGTCCTGGCAGCAGGCCTTACCCTCGCGCTGGTTGGTGCAGAAGAAAACATGACGATCGTAATAAGACATCTCGGATATCCGTGTGGCCGGCAGAACGGGTGCGTATCGATGGTAACAATGGTGGCGCAAACACCCCTTCTCAAGCCACCCCCGAACACGGGTACCATAAGCACGAACTATCGCACACCACCAGCTCCATGACCGACGCCGAAGCCGCCCCGAATCAGGAAGAATTCACCGCCACCGATCAGTGCGTCATGTGCGGACTCTGCCTGCCGCACTGCCCCACTTACGCAGAAACCGAAAACGAGGCGGACTCGCCGCGCGGGCGCATCTCGCTCATCCAGGCCATGGCCCGCGGCGAATTGCCCGCCGACCGGCGCCTGTCCACACACCTCGAAGGCTGCCTGAGCTGCCGCGCCTGCGAAGACGTATGCCCGTCCGGCGTACCCTATGGCCGGCTGATCGACAATGCCCGTACCGAGTTGCGGCGACGCGTACCACCCAACCCCATGCGCGATGCATTGCGACAGGCCTTCGCCGCACACCGCACGCTGCGCCGGACGCTCTACGCCGCCACGCGACTTGCCAGGCTCAGCGGCCTCTGGAGCCTGGCAAAGCGGCTCGGCATCCAACGTCTGCCGGGGCTGGGGCGTCTACACGCCCTGACCGGCAGACTGCCGGCAGCACACCTGTCGTTCGACGCCGTCGGCAGAGACTCGAACCCGGCTGTCTACCTGTTCACCGGCTGCGCCGCCGAGATCTTCGACCGCGAAACCCTTGAGGCCGCCAGGCGGGTACTGCTCATACTCGGCTACCACGTACTCACACCCGAGGCACAAACCTGCTGCGGCGCGCTGCATCAGCACGCCGGCGACCGACAGGCCGCCCAGGCACTCGCGCGCGCCAATTTCTCTGCATTCGACAACGACATCCCGATCCTCGTCACGTCCAGCGCCTGCGCTACCACCCTGCGCGAATACGACACCCTGCTCGGCGCAAAGGGACGGCTCTTCGGACAACGCGTGCACGAAATCGGCGAATTCCTCTCCGCGACACCGTGGCCGGAAGCGCTCGAACCTCGTCCGCTTGCCCAGCGGGCAGCAGTGCATACTCCCTGCTCGCAGCGCCGCGTCCTGCACGCCCCCGATGTCGCGTTCACACTGCTGCAGCACATCCCGCAGCTCGAACTCATTCCCCTACCCGGCAACGACCGCTGCTGCGGCGCGGCAGGCAGCTACATGATCGAACACCCTCAAATGGCCGACGCACTGGCCGCGCCCAAGGTTCGCGCAGCGGCCGACCTCGCCCCCGAACTGCTGATTACCACCAACATCGGCTGCGCCATGCATCTGGCGCGAGCCCTGGCGGAGAACGGCCAGGCCGTCGAGGTCCTACACCCGGTAACCCTGCTGGCACGCCAGCTTGCCGGAATGCCGCCCAGGGCATAGCATGCCAGAATAGCCTCTCAAGTCATCACGGAACCTTCATGCGTCAGCTTTCCCACATCGACCGCCTGCTCGGCGAAATCGACTACTCCCTGCGCACACTGTACGGCGAGTCCCACGGCACTGGCCGCCCCGACCCATCCATCGGCTTCGCGGAAGCAGAACTGGACGACTCGGAGCGCAAGCTCGCGGGCGATCTGCTGCGCGTCGATCACGCCGGCGAAGTCTCGGCCCAGGGGCTTTATCGCGGCCAGGCGCTGACCGCCCGGGACCCGGACACCCGCGCCCAGATGCAACAGTCTGCCGAGGAAGAAAACGACCATTTGCAGTGGTGCGAGGCGCGGCTCGACGCGCTCGGCACCCACAAGAGTCTGCTCGGGCCCTTCTGGTACTGGGGCAGCTACGGCATCGGCGCCTTCGCCGGTACGCTCGGCGACCGCTGGAGTCTCGGCTTCATCGACGAAACCGAACAGCAAGTCGTGCGCCATATCGGCGACCACCTGCAGCACCTGCCCGAAGCCGACCACAAGAGCCGTGCGGTACTCGAACAGATGCGCGAGGACGAAACCCACCATGCCCACAAGGCCCGCAGCGCCGGCGCCGCGACGCTGCCGTGGCCGGTACGCAAGCTCATGCATGCCGTGTCGCGCGTCATGACGGGTGCCGCCTCACGCCTCTGAACCCGGCGGACGCAGCAGCGCCGCGACGCCTTCCCGCAGCACTCCGACGATCTGAGCCCGCCCCGGCAATCCCAGGCGGGCAGCGCTCTCGGCCCAGCTCCGCGCCTGCACCAGCCTCACCAACATCGCCTCGGCCAGCGCCGTAGCCACGGCACCGGACTTCCAGCCTCTTCCCAGCCGCGCCAGACAGAGTTCGCGCAGCCAAGGCAGAGCGTCCTCGAACTCGCAGCTGCCGCGGGCAAAACGCTCCGCCTCGCGCAGCGCATCCGCGCCGACCTCCGGCAATTCAGCCTGCGCCAGCAATTCGAACGCCAGCTCCGGCTCGAGCGCACGCAGGGAATCACCCAACCAGGCCGGCAGCCCCGCTGCGAAGCGCTCGGCGGCACGCGCCGCCGAAACCTTTCCCGAAGACGTCAGACCGCGTAGCGCCAACGCGGCGTGTGCACCGCTGGTGGCTTCACGCGTGAAGCCCATGCGCACGACCGAAAATCCGGATGCACACCAAAAGCGCAGCAAGTCGGCTTCGGCGCCGAAGCTGGCGCCGACCCAGTCCACGCCATCCTCCAGCGCCGCCTCGGCCACGCCCCTCAGCAAACGCCCACCCAGACCACGCCCCTGCGCAGCCGGATGCACCGCAATGCGCACGATACGCAAGCCGCGCAGGCCGGCGTCCTCCGCACGGCCCAGATGTGCAGCCAGCGACTGCGCAATCAGATGTCCGCGTACCCGCCGCTCGCCGCGGCCCACCGCAGCGGCCAGTTCCGCATCCAGCCTTCCCTCATCGGCAGCAACCGCCACACCGACGAGATGACCGCGGTACCGCAGCCCCCATAAAGATATCTCCTCGCCGTCCAGCCACTGGCGCAGATCGCGCGGACGGGTACGGTAGTGCGCCAGCACCAGCAGGCCGAACAGCTCCCGCAGACCGTCCTCATCCGCGACCAGGCGGTCGCGGTCGATGCGTTCGAGCCGACAATCGTCCGGCAAGGCCAGCGCCACCACCTCATCCGCGGCAGGCTCGGCATCGAGCAGCAGCAAGCGCGCATCCAGCTCCTCCAGCGGATCACCCGAAGCCCAGCGCACCGGCTCTTCGAGCCCGACCCCACGCCAGCCGGGCGTACGGCGCTCCAGAATCCCGCCGAAACGCACGGCAAAAGCACGCCCGCTGCCTTCATAACCATGCACGGTGGTGGCGAACGCGATACGCGCATAGCGCTCCAGCAAACTCCCCAACAACCCCACCGGCAAGGTCGCCGCCTCGTCGACCAGCAACAGATCGGTCTCCTGCGGTTCGCGGACCAGCGCATCGGGCGCCACGAACCGCAACTCCGCCGTCCCCCAATGCAGCACACCTCGCCCATGTCTGGCCTGAGGCAACCGCGCGGCGGCGCAGGCGAACAACGGCTCCGCCGCAGCCAGGCTCGGACCGGTCACCAGCACCCGCGCCGCGTGCCCGCGCATCAGCACCGCCGCAGCCAGACCGAAGGCGGACGACTTGCCGCGCCCGCGGTCGGCCGTAAGCACCACCGGCCTCCGCCGATGTCCCGTCATCACGCGACACACGGCATCCACCGCCTTCCGCTGATCGGCAGTGAGACAGCCGTCCGCATCCTGTAACAAGGGTTCCCGCGTGGCGCCCGGCGCGGGCAGCGGCGGCCATGCATCGCCCTGGATCAGCCTCGTGACCTCATCCGCCGCGGACAGCAACCTCGCCCATCTCGCCAGGAACCGCCGGCCCGCGTCCCCGTCCGCCGTCGACTCCGGCCATGTCTCCAGCGGCGGCCCGCAGAGCAGGAGCAGCCCCCCGGCCCGCAGGCTGCCGGTGAGTGCACCGAATGCGTCGGGATCGAGCCCTGCACGCACGTCCACACCGACCAGCTCGAGTTCACGCCCCAGCACCTCGCCAACATTGCCGGAGAATTCCGTCCACCCTGGGGGCGGAGTGCCGAACCAGCGCGTAGCGTCGATTCCCAGTGTAGCGGGCAGCGCCGCGAGGACATCGCGGTACCAATCCGCGGCGCCCTCCAGCAACACGACGCGCCGTTGGCGCGCTACCAGCGCCTGAGCGCGCAGGCGGCGGAAGAAATCGTGTCGGGATGGATCGTGCATGGGTGCTAGGCGCCGGACAACGGAGTGGCGGGATTATCGCTGATCACGAGGATCGCCGTGCAATGCGGTAAGAACTGTCCTCATCGTTGGCGCTGAGGCCCGTTTCGGGCGCGAATCAGCGCTTTCGGTTTTGATCTTGTGCGAGTGAAGATGGCGTATTTGCTGGCTTTGGCGGCTGATTTCGGGCGCGATTCGATGCCTGGGGATTCGCTTGATCGAGGTGACGCGCCCGAGCCGGTTTGTTCGGCGCATCCCTGCGCCTTACCCTTCGGGGCGGGCGCGTCACATCAGCAGACCGAAACGCCATACGCCGAATCGTGCACGAAATAGACCACCGTGATAAACAAATGCGTTGAAATCGTTTGCGCAAATTCAAAGCCGAACCTCAAATTGCGCACGAGGACAACCGCCAGCGTTCACAACGATCAACTCTCTTGGAGTTACCCCCAGGCACAAACCTTCCCGAAATACCCACAAGCCCTATACTGCGCCGCATCCACCCAAGCACACCGAGCCCGACATGCCACGCTGGCGCCCACCCCCGCCGCGCTCATCGCCATACATCACCCCCACCGGCATCGCCGCTCTGCGCGACGAACTCGATGGCCTGTGGCTGCGCCGCCGGGACGTGACCAAACACCTCGCCGCGGCTGCCGCCGAAGGCGATCGCTCGGAGAACGCCGAATACATCTACCGCAAGAAGGAACTGCGCGAGATCGATCGGCGCATCCGCTATCTGCAGAAACGGCTGCCAGAACTCAAGGTCGTGGAGCGCCCGCCGGGCGAGCGCTCGCGCGTGTTCTTCGGCGCCAGCGTGCAGTTGGAGGATGAAAACGGCGACGAACTCCTGTTACGCATCGTCGGCGCCGACGAGTTCGACCCAGCGCGCCGCAACATCAGCATCGACTCTCCGATGGCCAG
The DNA here is from genome assembly GCF_037381185.1 of Acidihalobacter sp. Classification (NCBI taxonomy): domain Bacteria; kingdom Pseudomonadati; phylum Pseudomonadota; class Gammaproteobacteria; order Chromatiales; family Ectothiorhodospiraceae; genus Acidihalobacter; species Acidihalobacter sp. Next base: position 78,449 of record NZ_JARRQY010000018.1, on the reverse strand, counting down.
AGCATTGCTCAAGCACGCCGTGGACGACGAAGTCGTCGTACGTACTCCGCAGGGCGAACGCCGCTACTGGATCGTCAACGTCGACTACGAAGACACCTGAACACCCACCTCGCCGGCCAGGCACGGCGCATCGAACAGATAGCCATGCCACATGCCGTGCAAAGTGCGCGCTGCCACCACACACCAGAAACCTGCCAACTGCAGCACCAGCAAGGCCCCGAACGCCTCGAAAACCGCCCACCCCGTCTGCTGTGCAAGCATCAACGTCGATGCGGTATAGACCCCCAAAGGGAAAGTAAAACCCCACCAACCCATGTTGAACGGCAGTCCCTCACGCAGATAACGCAGAGTGAAGAACCAGGCCATGCCCCACCACCACAAGCCGTAACCCCACAACAACAACCCGACGAGCAAACCGAAAGGACGCGCGAAGGCGGCCGCTTCGGCCACGGGCGTGCCGGCAAACGCCGGCCCTGCCGCCTGGCCCAACACCAACAGAGCCAGCGCCCCCGTGCCGATAGGCCCCAGCACCAGCCAGCCCGATGCCGCCATCGCCCGGTGCGGCAGCTTGTGCAACGCCAGGCGCAGAAACACCACCACGACCACGCCCAGCGCCAACGGCACCGACATAGCCCACAGCACATAGCTCACCGCAATCACCCCCTGCGCCGTCTCATGGGCTAGATGCGGAGCCAGATAGCCACCCGAAGAAGCCGTCACCTCCGAAGAGACCAAAGGTAACAGCCACACCGCAGTCATGTCCTTGAGGCTGTGCTCCTGGCGTGTGAACATGAAAAACGGCACCAACCAGCCGAAGCCGACCGCCAGCAGTACGTCCAGCCACCAGAGTCCGTATGCCAGGGGCACCGGCATACCGAACAACAGCCCACCATTTATCACCGGCACGAGGCCCATGGGAATCGCACCTAGAAACATTGACTGCACCGGGTGCTCGAGCAGGTGCCGTACCGAATCGGCCTCCAGCAACAAACGGGCGAGAAACAGCGCGGAGAACAGCACATAGAAGCCGACGTCCACCCACCACAGTCCGTGCGCCAGCACGTCCTGCCCCGGGAACCGGTAAGGAAAGGCGTGAATCATCAGCAGCAGGATTCCGGTTCCCATGGTCATGGTGAACCAGTTGGGAGTGAAGTGGCGGATCACTTCCGCCGGGCGCTGTTTGTGGGTAAGCGGACGCAGTCTCATGAGCACCTCCAGAAAGAGAGCCCAGCTTAGCCACAAGAGAACATCATTAATAATTATCTTTATTTAGCTTAAACATCACATAAAAGAATGATATAAGAAACTCATGCGTCTCAATCCCGAGCAACTGCTGACCTTCGCCACCGTAGTGCGCGAAGGCGGCGTGGGCGCAGCCGCGCTGCGCCTGCATCTCACCCAACCCGCTGTCTCCAATCAGTTGAAGCGGCTGCAGGAAACGCTTGGCGAAGCCCTGTACCGGCGCGCCGGGCGCGGCATCGCACTGACCGGCACCGGGCAGCGCCTGTACGTCGAAGCGCAGCGGCTATCCGATGCGCTGAACGCCGCGCAAGCGCTGGCAGACTCGCTTTCCAGCGCCGAATCAGGCCTGGTGCGCATCACCGCCAGCCAGACCCTTGGCGCCTATTTGCTGCCGCCGGTCGTAGCCGCCTTTCGCGAACAGGCCCCAGGCATTGAAATCGAACTGGCCAGCTACAACAGTCGCGAGGTTGCGGCAAGGCTGCTGGACTGCGACATAGCACTGACCGAAGGTTCGCTCGACACTGATCTGCCTGACGATCGGCAGGCCGAAATCATTGCCCGAGACGAGATCGTCGCCGTGCTGCGCAGCGATCACCCGCTGGCGCAACGCCGCAGTCTGCCGATAAATCTGCTGGCAACACAGCCGCTGATCTGGCGCGAGCGTGGATCCGGCACGCGTGCGCAGCTTGAACAGGCCTTCCGCGAGGCCGGCGTGCAACCGCGGTTCGGCATAGCACTGGCCGGCGTCGCCGCCGTCAAGGAAGCCGTGCGCCAGGGACTGGGCATCGGTTTCGCGTCACGCTTGGCGCTGCGGCACGAGGGGTCGAACATGACCAGCATCGCCCTGAGTCCACCCCTCACACGCGAACTCAGGCTGATCGCCGGGGAACCCCCCTCTGCCGCAGCCGCGCGCTTCCTCCGCTTCCTACGCCAACAACTCGACCTGGGAGGCCCCCCATAAGGTGATACATTTATGCCCAACGACACTTCATGCACGACCGACGACATGGCTGAACCGCTCAAGGAACACCGCGTCTGGAGCCCCGGACTACGCTGGTTTCACTGGATCAACGCGCTATGCGTGTTCGCCCTGATCGGCTCCGGCATCATCATGCTGCGCGAGACCGAATTCGGACTCAGCGCGGACGGACGCTACTTCGTCGAATCGCTGCATGTCCATATCGCCTACCTGTTCGCGCTCAACCTGCTGTGGCGCGTGTACCTCGGCTTCTTCGGCGATACACACGCACGGTGGTCCGCCCTGCTACCGCGCGGACCGCAGTAAGCCTGGCGCGCGGCGACCTCTACCTGCCGCCCTATGCCGGCTACAGCGCGGCAGTCGCAAAAACGGGGGCGGAGGCTCCCACACCCCAGGCCTCGCGCGCCTACCCGACCGGCCTCGTACATGCTCATGTCGCGCTGTTCGCACTGATCGCCATACTGATCACCTTGCACATCGGCGGCGTGATCCTGATGGACATCGCCGAGCGCAGCGGCCTGATCTCCGGCACGTTCACCGGACGAAAATACCTGCGAGGTCCGCCTGCCGAAACCTTGCCGGTCGAAAACTCGGCCGAAAAAGATCGGGGCTGATCTCAGCGGGCGAACAACAGACCCAGAACGGCCAGAAGCGCAAAGCCGGCGCCAGCGGCAAAGGTGAACGCCGGCCCGAATGCCGTCCACAGGCCTCCGGCGATGACGCTCGCCAGCAGCAGCGCCACCCCGACCACCAGGTTGAAGATACCGAACGCCGTGCCGCGCAGCGTGGCCGGGGCGTGATCCGCGACCAGCTTGGACAGCAAACCCTGGGTAAAGGCCATGTGCAGCCCCCACAGCGCCGCCCCCGCGAACACTGCCGTCGCGCCGGACGCCAGCGCCAACACCGTATCGGCCGCGATGAGAAACAACAGGCCGACGATCAGCAGCGCGCGACGGCTGAGCCTGTCCGCGGCTGCGCCCGCCGGGTAGGCGAACAGCGCGTAGCCGACGTTCATGGCGACCATCACCAGCGGCACGAAACCCAGCGCCAAACCGACGTTTTCCGCGCGCAGCACCAGGAACGCCTCGCTGAAGCGGGTCAGCGTGAACAACGTCCCCAGCAGCACCACCATCCAGAACCGCAGGGGCAGCCGCTTGATGTCCTCAAGAGCAAGCGGAACCTTCCCCTTGCCTGCCGGAACCGGACGTTCCGGCTCGCGCACATAGGCCATCAACAGCGCGACGGCAATGAACGCGGGCACCACCGCCACCCACATCGCCGCCTCGAGGTTGTCAGCGAACCAGAACAGGAACAGCGCCGCCAGCAACGGCCCGATGAAGGCGCCCACCGAATCCAGCGCCTGGCGCAATCCGTAGGCGGCGCCACGCAACGCCGGCGGCGTTATGTCCGCCAACAGCGCATCGCGCGGCGCACCGCGCATGCCCTTGCCGATACGGTCGACGAAACGCGCCGCGAACACCCACTCGATCGCGTTGGCGAGTGGAAACACGGGCTTGGACAGCGCAGCCAATGCGTAGCCGGACACCATGAGCAGCTTGCGCCGCCCCAGGTAGTCGCTGAGTGCGCCGGAAAAGACCTTGGTGATCGAGGCGGTCGCTTCGGCCACGCCTTCGATGAGGCCGATGGTGACCATGGACGCGCCCAGCACGCTGGCCATGAAGATCGGCAACAGGCTGTGGATCAGCTCCGAAGAAGCATCCATGAACAGCGAACCGAAGCCCAGCGCCCATACGCCGCGCGGCAAACGCCTGGCCTGAAAAGGGTCGCGACGGGTGTGCGCCGGTGAACTCATTGGCGCGGACTCCATCGGCTGCGCCTGATCGGGGAACAATGGAACCTGAAAATCAGATTCTGGAGATGGTGGCTATGGTTGGATTCGAACCAACGACCCCAGCATTATGAGTGCTGTGCTCTAACCAGCTGAGCTACATAGCCATGTGCAGGAAGGCGCGTATTCTCTGAAACCGCGCCCTGCAAGTCAAGAAGCGGCGGAAGGATTCGGATGCTTCTTAGACGTTGAAGCGGAAATGCACCACATCACCCTCATGCATGACGTAGTCCTTGCCCTCCAGGCGCCACTTGCCGGCGTCCTTGGCGCCCTGCTCGCCGCCGCAGGCGATAAAGTCGTCGTAGGCGATGACCTCGGCGCGAATGAAACCCTTCTCGAAATCGGTATGGATACGCCCGGCGCCCTGCGGCGCGGTCGCCCCCTGGCGCACGGTCCAGGCGCGGACTTCCTTGACCCCGGCGGTGAAGAAGGTCTGCAAGCCCAGCAGGCGGTAGCCGGCGCGGATCACCCGGTCCAGCCCCGGCTCGATCAGGTGCAGTTCGCGCAGCAAACGGCGCTGTTCGTCGTCCAACTCCATGGAGCGAGCGGCACGGCCGCCGTCGAGATGCGCCTGCAGGCCCTCGCACAGGGCCAGTTGAGCCACGGCCTCCTTGTCGCCGGACTTGGCTACGCGGCCGAGGCGCTTGATCGCCTTTTCCACGGTATCCATGTCCGCCAGCACCAGCTCGGTGCTGATGACCTCGATGTCGGCCAGTGGATCGACGCGACCCGCGACGTGAATCACGTCATCGTTGTCGAAACAGCGCACGACCTGGGCGATGGCGTCGGTCTCACGGATATGCGCGAGGAACTGGTTGCCCAGCCCTTCGCCCTGCGAGGCTCCGGCCACCAGACCGGCGATGTCCACGAACTCCATGGTGGTGGGCAGCACTCTCTCCGGCTTGACGATCTCGGCCAACTCATCGAGCCGCGGATCGGGCATGGGCACCACGCCGACGTTGGGGTCGATGGTGCAGAACGGATAGTTCTCGGCCTGGATGCCTGCCTTGGTGAGGGCGTTGAACAGGGTTGACTTGCCGACGTTAGGCAGACCGACGATACCGCATTTGAAGCCCATGGGATTCTTGTCCTATCTGGAGTGGAGCGCATGCATGGCGCGCTCGGTATCACCCGCCACCAGCTTGGGCAGCAGATCGGCAGCCTTGTCGACACAGATGTCTATCTGCGTCCGTTCGTCGCGGCCGGGCCGGCCCAATACGTAGTCGATCACCTGATCGCGATGTCCCGGATGACCGACGCCGAGACGTACCCGCCAGAAGTCCCGTCCCAGATGGGAGAAGATATCCCGCAAGCCGTTGTGGCCACCGTGGCCGCCGCCGAACTTGAAGCGGACGTCGCCCGGCGGCAGGTCGATCTCATCGTGAGCCACCGCCAGCTGCGACGGCGCGATCTTGTAGAACGCCGTGACCGCCGCGACCGACTGGCCGCTCTTGTTCATGTAGGTGGACGGCTTGAGCAGCCAGACGTCCGCGCCATCTATAGCGACCCGCGCCGTCTCGCCCAGGAAGCGGCCTTCGGTACGCCAGCGGGCGCCGTGCCGCCGCGCCACTTCATCAACGAACCAGAACCCGGCATTGTGTCGGGTCTGGTCGTATTTGGGACCGGGATTGCCGAGTCCGACGATGAGGCGCAACCGCTCGCCCATGAGCCGGGTTTACTCGGTGCCTTCGCCTTCTTCGGCCCCATCCTCATCGGCTGTGGCGGCACCACGCGGAGCGTTGACGCTGACGACGGCCTGGTCATGCTCCTCACCGTGGCTCAGTTCGACCAGCGCAGTACCGGCCGGCAGCTTTAGATCGGAAAGGTGGATGGAAGCGTTCAGTTCCAACGCTCCCAGATCGACCTCGATCGCCTCGGGAAGATCCTTGGGCAGACAGCTGATCTCGACCTCCGACAGGTGGTGGCTGACCATGCCTCCGCTCAGCTTGACGCCCGGCGCGGTTTCCTCGTTGAGGAAATGCAGCGGCACGCGCACGTGGATCGCCTGATCCTCGCTGACACGCTGCAGGTCGAAATGCAGGACCGTGGGATGCGACGGGTGGCGCTGCAGATCACGCAGCACGGCGCGCTCGGTCCTGCCTTCAAGCTGCACGTTCAGGATGTGCGAATAGAAGGCCTCGTTCTCGAGCTGCTTATACAGCACGCGGGCCTCGACGCTGATCGGCGTCGCGTTGCCACTGCCACCGTACAGAATGCCCGGCACACGGCCGGCGCGACGCAGGCGGCGGCTCGCACCCTTGCCCTGATCTTCGCGCAGTTCGGCGACAATTTCGAAATTCATATCCATTTTCTGACTCCACAAACTTACCTAGGCCGCTCTGCGGCCGAAACGCCCCCGCGACCAGAGGCGTCGCCAATGGCGAACGACACAGCCGCCCGCCTCCAAACACTGTCCGCGAAGCGGAACGCGCTAATCCATAAACAGGGTACTGACCGACTCCTCGCGATTGATGCGATGGATCGTCTCGGCCAGCACGCCGGCCACAGTGAGCTGACGGATATTCTCGCAGGCCTCGGCTTCCGGCGTCAGCGGGATAGTGTCGGTCACCACCAACTCGTCGAGCGAGGAACCCGAGAGATTCTCGATCGCCGGGCCCGACAGCACCGGATGCGTCGCATAGGCCACCACACGTTCCGCGCCGTGTTCCTTGAGCGCATCGGCCGCCTTGCACAGCGTACCTGCGGTATCGACCATGTCGTCCACGATCAGACAGGTCTTGCCCTGTACATCGCCGATAATGTGCATCACCTGCGACACGTTGGCACGTGGACGGCGCTTGTCGATGATCGCCAGCTCGGCATCGTCCAAACGCTTGGCCAGCGCCCGGGCACGAACCACGCCGCCGACGTCGGGCGAAACCACGATCAGGTTGTCGTATTTCTGCCGCCAGACGTCGCCCAGCAGCACCGGCGAGGCGTACACATTGTCCACCGGCACGTCGAAGAACCCCTGCACCTGATCCGCGTGCAGATCGACGGTCAGGATACGGTTGGCGCCGGCCACGGTTAGCATGTTCGCCACTACCTTGGCCGAGATCGGCACGCGTGCCGAACGCACCCGCCGATCCTGACGCGAATAACCGAAGTACGGAATCACCGTGGTGATGCGCCAGGCCGAGGCACGACGCAACGCATCACACATGATGGACAGCTCCATCAGATTGTCGTTGGTCGGCCGGCAGGTCGGCTGGATGATGAACACATCCTTGCCGCGCACGTTCTCCAGAATCTCGACCTGCACCTCGCCGTCGCTGAACTGACCGACCAGGGCCTTGCCGAGAGGGATATTCAGATGGCGCACCACTTTCTCGGCAAGCCGAGGATTGGCATTGCCGGAAAAGACCATCATCCTGCTAGTTTCGGTAACGGACACGGCTAAAGAACTGCTCGTTTTGGGTTGTCACTGTTCGCCAGCGTGCTCTGCCCGCTGGTCAGACCCACTTCCGCCACCGCTGCGACGGCAAGTCGGCCTATATGTATGGCTGGGCCGCCAGGATTCGAACCTGGGAATGACGGGATCAAAACCCGTTGCCTTACCGCTTGGCGACGGCCCAATTATCTCTGTCCAACACCCTGGCCGGGGCGCACCGTCCACGCCGGCTGCGCTGTCGCACAGCGGGCCACCACGGTTACTCGGCCCGTACTGCGCCTCGCCCCTTCGGGGTCCACCCCTGGCGACGGCCTAGCAGGCCGTTTAAATTCCACTCACGCGGCGCGAAGCGCGTCACCATCGGGATCCTGTGCTCATTCACATCCCGCAAACTGCGCTTTTCCGCCAGATTCCTCCTTGCTCCCGTCCCCGCCTGAGCGACAACAGCAGCCTGCCAATCCCATACGGCGGAGATCACGACTACATCTCTACGCCGCCAAACGCCCCAGCAAAGAAGAACGGTTGGTGCCTTTCGCCACAAAACCCGGCCATGCAGCCAGCGCCAACGCCCGGCGCGCCGCATCGGCGTCCGGAAAGGCCGCGAAAACGCACGCCCCCGTTCCGGTCAAGCGCGCGGTCGAAAAACGTCCCAGAAAATCAAGTGCTTCCCCGATCACCGGGTAACATTCCCGCACCACCGGCTCGAAGACGTTGCCACCCTCGCCCGACAGAAAGGCGCGTATTTTGAGCGGCGGGCAAGCCCGTGTCAATTTCGGATGGGCGAACAATTCCGCGGTGGCAACGTGCACCGGCGGGCAGAGCACCACATACCACGGCTCGGGCAACGCATCGAACGCCTGCAGCCTCTCCCCGACGCCTTCGGCCCAAGCCGCCCGGCCGCGGACGAAAACCGGCACGTCAGCGCCAAGCTCGAGACCGAGATCGGCCAGTTCATTATCGCTCAACCCCGCCCCCCAAAGCCGATTCAGCGCGACCAGGGTGGTGGCCGCGTCGGAACTGCCGCCCCCCAGGCCACCGCCCATCGGCAGGCGCTTGTCCAGATGAATGCGAACCCCTTCTCGCAACCCCGCTGCCTGTTGCAGGCGCAGCGCTGCGCGCACGCACAGATCATCGCCCTCCGGCACCTGCGAAGCTCCCCCGTCCCGGCGCACAGCGCCGTTCGGCAGGGATTCGAAACGCAGTTCGTCGCCATGATCGACAAACTGGAACACCGTCTGCAGCAAATGGTAGCCATCGGCTCGACGGCCAACGATATGCAGGAACAGATTGAGCTTGGCCGGCGCCGGCCAGGGCGCCTCGGTCATTCCATCGCACCCCAGCGGTCGATCAGCAACGTCAACCGCACATCGCCGTTGACCAAGCGGATGCGCGTCGGCAGCGCATCCGCACCAAGCGCGTTGTTGTAGTCGAGATAGCTGATTTCCCAATTGTTCTGGACCAGAACGGCCAGCCGTCCGCTGCCGTCGAATTGCATCCGCGCGGGCCGCGCTCCCGGCGCGGGCACGCCCCGCACCCAGTAACGCAGCCCAGCCACCGGCAGACTCCAGCCCAGTTCCGCTTGCATCAGCGCCGCCGCCGAACCCGCCTGGCGCGGTGCCGAACCATCGGCGCGCAAGGTAACTCGCTGCGGGCCGCCGTCCAGCTGAGCCACAGTACGCCCCAGAGGGTCGAAGACATCAATACGATAGTCACCGTCCTGCTCACGCCAGCGCAGCGACGCAGTCCAGCCCCGATGGCCGATCTTCAGCGCGAAACGCCCGGTCAGACGCCAGTCGTACTGAGCGCGCACCCACGCGGCATGGCGCTGCCATGCGGCATCCTGCTGCGCCGGATTCAAGGACATACCTGCACAGCCGCCCAGCAGCGCGGCCAGCAGCACCGCCGCGAGCGAAGGAACGAAGCGCATGCACCCATTCCTCATGACGATGACGGCGCCAGAGTTCGTCATGGCACGAAACGTTTCTTGAGTTGCTCCAGTTTGGTGTCACCGGGATGTGCCTTGAGCGCGGCATCCAGCGTCTTGAGCGCTTCGGCACGCTTGTCGCTGGCGAACAGCACCTCGACCAGATGCGCCGCGACCTCCGGGTCCTTGAAGGTTTCGTAGGCCCGGCGCAAATAACGCAAGGCTGCCTCGTAGTGCTTAAGGCGGTACTGCACCCACCCCATGCTGTCGAGTATCGCCGGGTCATCCGGGCGCAGCGCCAGTGCACGTTGGATATACCCCAGCGCCTCCTGATAACGGGTCGTCTGATCCGCCAGCGTGTAACCCAGAGCATTGAGCGCCATTGCGTTGTCCGGATGATGTTGGACGATATAGCCCAAGTCGGCCTCTGTCTGTCCTAGATTGCCCAGCTTGTCCGCCAGCAGAGCACGCGCGTACAGCAGTCTCTGGTTACCCGGGTAATGGTTCAGTGCCTCGTTGTAGACGCCCATAGCTGTTTTGTGCAAAACTGGAATTTCCTGGATTAACCAAATTATTTTTGTATTGAAAAGGTGGTGAACCGGGTCTAAATACTCGGCGGCGGCCGAGTGCTCGCCTGTGCGCAGCAGACGTTGCAGATAGCTCCGCGCCTCTGCATCGCGGCCAAGCTGATAGTCCAGCAGACCAAGCGTATAGAGCACGTTGGCGTTGTCGGGATGATGCTTGAGCAGCGCGCGGAACTGCTCGCGCGCAGCGTCGTAACGTTTGAGCTGCACCAGCAAGCGCGCATAAGCAAGCTGCAGGCCGACGTCACCGCGATCCTTGCCCAATGCATCCTGCAGGGTCCGCAAGGCCCGATGGGGCTGATTCATCCCCATCTGCGCCTGGGCCTTGAGAATCAACGCTTCCTTGAAGTTCGGCTTGAGCTTCAGCGCCCGATCGGCGGAAGCAAGCGCCTGGGCATTATCATCCAGATGCAGGGCGAGGGTGCCGAGCGCGTAATGTGCATAGGCTTCGCGCGGAAAATCACTGGCCAGCGCCCGCATGGTCTGCAGTGCCACCTCGCGGTCCACGCCCTGACTCAGCAAAGCCCCGCACAGCACCAGGCTGTTACCGTACGGCTTGCCGCTGAGCACGACGAACCGGCGCAGATGCGCGGTGGCGCGTAACGGATGACCCGCACGCGCCTCGATCACACCGGCGGCACGCTGCGCATCCACGCTATTCGCTTCCAGTTCGACCCAGCGGCGCGCCGCCTCCAGCGCCGTATCGTTCTCACCCAGATAGGTCGCAATGTCGATGACGCGCCGTGCCAGCTCGGGTTCCGGCGCCTCATGCAGGGCCTTGAGGTAGTAAGCCAGCGCCTGCTTCGGGTCACCCGCCTGGCCCGCCAATTCGCCTGCCAGCACGTCATAGATAGCGCGATTGCGCGCAGTCAGATGGATCTTGCTCGTGGAAACCTTGGGCGCATCTTCCCGCAACGTCGTGCCACCCGCGCCTGTCAGACTGGCGCACCCGCCGAGCAACAACATGCCGCACAAGGACACGCCGACCAAACCGCCGCCGCGAACAGCGCGCCCCCAGCGACGCTGCTCGCCCGCCTGGCCCCCCAACCGTTCCACCCCTGCTTTCATCACATTCTCCAGATCCGTCTAGACCTCGCGACTGCCGAAGCGCGAGCATACATCTTATCAGGCCCAATCGGAGCGGATTTGCCGCCGGCCCGCGGTACCCGTCCAGCGCGCTTGTAAATACCGGCCCCATCGCGCAAAATTTCTTGTTCGATCCAACACCCCGCGACCATGCCGCTCGTCACTATCGGGATCAACCACAAGACCGCTCCACTCGACGTTCGAGAAAAAGTGGTTTTTGCCCCGGAGCAGATCAACACAGCCCTGCACCAACTCATCGAGTTGCCGGGCCTGCACGAAGCGGCAATCCTGTCCACCTGCAACCGCACCGAACTCTACTGCAACCTGCACGAGGCGGCGGCCGACGAGGGGATCGTCGAGTGGCTCGGCGGTTACCATCAGTTCGATAGCCAAAGCCTGCGGCCCTATCTCTACCAGCACGCCGACGCGGCAGCGGTGAAACACGCCATCCGCGTTGCCAGTGGCCTGGACTCGCTGGTACTCGGCGAACCGCAGATCCTCGGTCAGCTCAAGACGGCCTACAGCACCGCAGACGAACACGGCACATTGGGCAAGCATCTGCGCCGACTGTTCCAGCATGCCTTCGCGGTCGCAAAGCATGTGCGTACCGACACCGAAATCGGCAGCAGCGCCGTATCCGTGGCGTTCGCCGCGGTCAGCCTGGCCCGGCAGATCTTCGGCGACCTCAGCGAGCAGCGAGCGCTGTTGATCGGCGCGGGCGAAACCATCGAGCTGGCCGCGCGCCACCTGCGCGGCAACGGCCTGCGCGAGGCCGTGGTCGCCAACCGCACGCCCGAGCGCGCCGCACGACTGGCCGCCGAGATCGACGCGAAGGCCATAGCGCTGCCGGACATTCCCCAGGTCCTGCACCAGGCCGACATCGTCATCGCCTCTACTGCCAGCCCGCTGCCGATCCTCGGCAAAGGCGCGGTCGAGCGCGCCATCCGCCAGCGCAAGCACCGCCCCATGTTCATGGTCGACCTGGCCGTGCCACGCGACATCGAGGCCGAAGTCGGCAGCCTCGACGACGTCTACCTCTACACGTTGGACGATCTCGAAGAGGTCGTTGCCGACAACATCGCCTCGCGACGCGAAGCCGCTGAACAGGCCGAGGAAATCGTCGCCGCCCAGACCGAACACTTCATGGGCTGGCTGCGATCGCAGGACGTGGTCAACCTCATCCGCAGCTATCGGGACCGCGCCGAAAGAACCCGCGACGACGTGCTACACAAGGCACAGCGCCAGCTCGCCCAGGGCCGCCCGCCCGAGGAAGTGCTCGCCTTCCTGGCCGAGACGCTGACCAACAAGCTCATCCACGAGCCGACCTCCGCGCTCGACCATGCCGCCCGCGAGGGCCGCCCCGAACTCATCGCCGCCGCCCACGAGCTGCTGCATCTGCCCCGCGACCCGCACAAACCGTGAAATCCTCCATCGAAAACAAGCTTCAGGCACTGGTCGAACGCCATGCCGAAATCTCCGCCCTGCTCGCCGAACCCGAGGTCATCGGCGAGCAGGAACGCTTCCGCCGACTGTCCATCGAATACTCCCAGCTCGAACCGCTGGTCGCGGACTACGGCCGCTACCGCAGCGCACGCGAGGACCTCGCCACCGCGCAGGGCATGCTCGATGAAGGCGATGCCGAACTGCGCGAGCTGGCGCGCGAGGAAATCGACGCCGCCGAAGCACGCACCGAAACGCTGGAAGCCGAACTCAAGCGCCATCTGATTCCGGTCGACCCCAACGACACCCGCAACTGCTTTCTGGAAATCCGTGCCGGCACCGGCGGCGACGAGGCCGCCCTGTTCGCCGGCGACCTGTTCCGCATGTACGCGCGCTACGCCGAACAGCAGGGCTGGCGCATCGAAACCCTAAGCGAAAGCGAGGGCGAACACGGCGGCTACAAGGAACTGATCGCCCGCGTGGTCGGCCAGGGCGTCTATTCCCGGCTCAAGTTCGAATCCGGCGCACACCGCGTGCAGCGCGTGCCGGCCACCGAATCGCAGGGCCCATCGTGGTCGAATGCCAGGACGAACGCTCGCAGCACAAGAACCGCGCCCGCGCCATGAGCTTGCTGGCCGCGCGTCTGCTGGAAACCGAACGCAGCAAACAGGCCGCCGAGCAGGCCGCCACACGCAAAAACCTGGTCGGCAGCGGCGACCGCTCCGAGCGCATCCGCACCTACAACTTCCCGCAGGGGCGCGTCACCGACCACCGCATCAACCTCACCCTGTACAAGCTCGACGAAATCATGGCCGGCCAGCTCGACGAACTGATCGAACCGTTGATCAGCGAACACCAGGCCGATCAGCTCGCCGCGCTCGGCCTGGAATGAACTGCCCGGCATGAAGGATTCGCGCATCGACGCGGCGGTCGCAGAGGCCCGCGAACGCCTCGCCGGCGTCTGCGACTCGCCGGCGCTGGATGCGGAACTACTGCTCGCGCATGTCCTCGACAAACCGCGCACCTATCTGCGCGCCTGGCCCGAACACATGCTCGATGCGGATCAGACGGACGCTTTCGAGGCCCTGCTCGCACGCCGCACCGCCGGCGAGCCGCTGGCCTATGTGCTCGGCCGACGCGAGTTCTGGTCGCTGGACATCGAGGTCGCACCCGGCGTGCTGATCCCGCGCGCCGACACCGAAACCCTGGTCGAACGCGCACTGGAACTCATTCCCGCGGACCAGCCTGCACGCGTTGCCGACCTCGGCACCGGCTCCGGCGCCATCGCCTTGGCTATCGCCGGTGAGCGTCCACTATGCACGGTCGTCGCCACCGATCGCTCGCCCACCGCATTGGACATCGCCCGGCGCAACGCTGAACGACTGAACCTGCGCAACGTCGAATTTCAGCAAGCGGACTGGTGCAGCGCGCTCGGCGCCGGACACTTCGACCTGATCGTCTCGAACCCGCCTTATATCGCCACAGACGACCCGCACCTCGCCCAGGGCGATCTGCCGCACGAGCCTACAGAAGCCCTGACCGCCGGCCCTGACGGCCTGGATGACCTGCGCCGCATCGTCGACTGCACACGCAACCATCTGCGACCAGGCGGACACCTGCTGCTCGAGCACGGATACACGCAAGGCGAAGCGGTGCACGGCCTCCTGCGCAACGCTGGATTCGAAGCCATCCGCACCCACCGAGACCTGGAAGGCCGCGAGCGCATCAGCGAAGGTCTACACTCAAACTCAGCAGACATGCGAACAACTCCAAATTCCGGACGCACCCCATGAACGACCAGCAATTGCTGCGCTACAGCCGCCAGCTCATGCTCCCCCAGCTCGACTACGCTGGCCAGGAACGCCTGCTCAAGTCGCGGGCGCTCATCGTCGGCCTGGGCGGACTCGGCTCGCCGGTGTCCATGTACCTGGCCGCCGCCGGCGTCGGCACCCTCATGCTGGCCGACTACGACAGCGTCGATCTGTCCAACCTGCAGCGCCAGATCGCCCATACCACCGCCACCATCGGGCAGTCCAAGGCCATCTCCGCCGGCGCCGCGGTGCAGTCGATCAATCCCGATGTCGACGTCGAGTGCATCGACGAACTGCTGTCGCCACGCGAATTCCATCCGTACGTCGAAGCGGCCGACGTCGTCATCGACTGCACCGACAACTTCGTCGCGCGCTTCGCCCTCAATTCACTGTGCATGGAAACCGGCACGCCGCTGGTGTCCGGAGCCGCCATCCGCTTCGAAGGCCAGGTCACGGTCTTCGATCCGCGTCGCGAGGACAGCCCCTGCTACCGCTGCCTGTACCCCGACGACCTGGAGGAGGAGGAAACCTGCAGCCGCAACGGCATCCTGGCGCCGGTCGTCGGGATGATCGGCACAACGCAGGCCACCGAAGCCATCAAGCTTCTCTCAGGCATCGGCGACCCCCTTTGCGGACGCCTGCTGCTGCTCGATGCACTGCGCATGGAATGGCGCTCGATCCGGCTCAGACGCGATCCGGCATGCCCGGTCTGCGCCCATCGAAACTCTCTGCCGCAGAACCTCGCGGCCGGCATTTGACCACACCACGGGCGAACCCAGCCGCCGCCACGTGGTCCAAAGTGCCGGATATCCCGAGGAGCATAGCCAATCATGTACGAACCCCATCTTATCGTCGTACGCCATGGCGCTACGGCATGGAGCGAAGTTGGCCAGCACACGTCTCACACCGACCTCGGCCTGACCGCCGGCGGCCTGGCCGAAGCCCAAACTCTGCGCACTTGGCTGCAGGCGCGGAACCCGGCGCAGATCTGGTCCAGCCCGCTGCGGCGCGCCCGGGAAACCGCCGAAGCCTGCGGCTACCCGCATGCGCAGACAGTCAACGAGTTGCGTGAATGGGATTACGGCGACTACGAGGGACTGACCACACCCCAGATCCAGGAGCGCGTTCCCGACTGGTCGGTCTTCAAACACGGCGGCGCAGGACCACAAGGCGAAACACCCGAGCAAGTCGCCCGCAGACTCGACAGCCTCATCGAGCGGGTACTTTCCTCCCCCGGCTTACCGGTGCTGGCCTTCGCCCATGGTCACTTGCTGCGTGCACTGGCGGTGCGCTGGATGGAGTTGCCGCTCGCCGCCGGCGAGCGGCTTGATCTGAGTTCCGGTTCCATTGGACTACTCGGACTACGGCATGGCAGGCGTACTTTGCTCGGGTGGAATATTCGGCCTTCGGAATAGCGGCGTTTGTCTGCCATCTGTTCAAGTTCCAAACAACCCTGATTTTATGGATGACGAGGCTCGTTTCGGGCGCGAATCAGCGCCAACAATGGGAACAGATTTCACCACATCGCCAGCAGAGACCGCACACTCGAAATCGAGCCCCAAAAAGAACCTTCAGCGACCCTGCACCGCAACACGCCCCCGCGCCATACGCCGACGCCGCTTGGCCTGCGGCGGCACCACCTGGAACCAAGTCTGACCGATCATGTCGTGTACCTTCCCCAGGCTTTTCTGCACACGATCGACAAAACGGTGCACCGCGGCATCATCGAAACGCCGCACACGGGCGCGGTCGATCTGACGCATCAGCGACAGGCAAAGCTCATGAGCCTCCTCGCTGCGCGGCAGGCGCTCTACAGCGGCGCTGACCTCGCCCACGCAATGCCGGATGGCGCGTGGGAAACGCTCGCTCTTGAACAGGAACTCCAGCACGTCCTCGCGGCGCACCGCCGTCTGCACCTGCTGACGATAGGCCTGATAACCCGACAGGGAACGCAGCAGACTCATCCAACGCAGGCTGCGCAACGGCGTCAGGCCGGCGAATTCGGGCGGCAGCGCATCCGCCGTACGCACGTCGATGATGCGGCTGATCATGTCGGCGCGCTCCAGGTTGCGGCCGAGGCGCAGAAAATCGTAGCCGGCGTCGTGCAGCATGGCGCCGGCGAGAATGCCGGTCAGCTGCTGCGAGGCGTCGATCACCGACATCAGCGCCTCGTAGCGTTTGCCGCGCGCCAACGACCCCGGCAGCTCCGCGGTGGCCTGCAGATACAGCTCGTTGATGCGTTCCCAGGCTTCGCGCGGAATGATGTCGCGGATGGTCCGGGCGTTCTCGCGGGCGCTCTTGAGCGAACTGAGCAGGGAGCCCGAGTTACGCTGGTCGACGACCAGAAAACGCACCACATTGCGCTCCACCGCTCCGTTGTAATGTTCAGCGAACGCTTCGCTGGCGCCCGTCATGTCGATCAGCGCCTCCCAGCCCAGCGGCACGCCGCGCGGCAGGTCGAGCAGCATCAGGGTATTGACGTTGATCAGGCGGGCGATGTTTTCGGCACGCTCCACGTAGCGGGCCATCCAGTAGATCCGTTCGGCGACGCGCGACAGCATGTCAGAGCCCCCCCAGGTCGACGACCCACGTGTCTTTGCTGCCGCCTCCCTGCGAGGAGTTCACCACCGTCGAGCCCTTGCGCAGCGCCACCCGCGTGAGCCCCCCGGTGGTCACGTAGGTGTCGCGGCCGGACAGAATGAAGGGGCGCAGATCCAGGTGGCGCGGTTCCATATTGCGATCGATCAGGGTCGGCGCGGTGGATAGGCTGAGCATGGGCTGTGCCATGTAGTTGCGGGGATTCTTCTTGATCAGCGCGGCGAAGGCCTCGCGTTCCTTGCGCGTCGCCGCGGGGCCGATGAGCATACCGTAGCCGCCGGACTCGTTGGCCGGCTTGACCACCAGTTTGTCCAGATTGGCCAGCACGTGGTCGCGGTCGGCCTTGTTCACGCACAGCCAGGACGGCACGTTGGGCAGAATCGGCGCCTCGTCCAAGTAATAGCGGATCATCTCCGGCACGTAGGTGTAGACGACCTTGTCGTCGGCCACCCCCGAACCGGGGGCATTGGCGAGACCGACCTTGCCCTTGCGCCAGGCGCGCATGAGGCCGGGCACGCCGAGCACGGAATCCGAATTGAACGCCTCTGGATCGAGAAAGGAGTCGTCGATGCGCCGATAGATCACGTCGACCTGCGACAGACCCTCGATGGTTCGCATGTAGACGCAGTCGTCGTCGCCCACGACCAGATCGGAGCCCTCGACCAGTTCCGCCCCCATCTGCTGAGCCAGGTAGGCGTGTTCGAAATACGCCGAGTTGTAGATGCCCGGCGTAAGCACGACCACCTCGGGCCGCCGGGTGCGCCGGCGCGACAATGCGGCCAGGGTGTCGTAGAGTTGGGCCGGATAGTCGTCCACCGGCAGGATCACGGATTCCTCGAACAGCTCCGGGAACACCCGCTTCATGATCTGACGGTTTTCCAGCATGTAGGAGACACCGGAGGGTACGCGCAGATTGTCCTCGAGGACGTAGGCGGTACCGTCCTTGTCGCGCACCAGATCCGTACCGCAGATATGCGCCCATATGCCCAGCGGCGGTTTGGCGCCGACGCACTGCGGGCGGAAGTCGCGCGAGTCGACGATCAGTTCGCGCGGGACGATCTTGTCCTTCAGGATGCGCTGTCGGTGATAGACGTCGTCGATGAACATATTCAGCGCCTTGACGCGCTGTTTGAGCCCGGCTTCGATGCGCTTCCATTCGTCGCCGGGGATGATGCGGGGCACGATGTCGAAGGGCCAGGCCCGGTCGATCGAGCCCTCCTCCTCGGAATACACGGTGAAGGTGATGCCCATGGTGCGAATGGCGAGTTCCGCGGCATCGCGGTGCTCAGCCAGTTCGGCCTCGTCCATTTTGGCCAAATAACGGCACAAGGCTGCGGCTGCCGCCCGCGGGGCGCCACCGGCATCGATCAGTTCGTCGTAGAAACCACCGGCTTCATATGCCGCCCATTCGATGGTCATGCTGTCTGGACTCCTCCGACTGTTTTCGGTCCGCCTTCGGATCGGTGCTGAATCACCAGCATGCTCCATGCCACCGCGATTTTGCACATCCACCGGGCATTGGCGCGCTATTGCCGGGCAGGCTCGCGAGGCCATGAACATCGACGCACCATTTTCGCGCATAACCCCGAAGATAAACCTCACCCGACCGGGCACGGCTTTTGCCAACAACTACTATAGCGCTGTCCCTTAAGCTTGCGGCGCACGAAACCTACATTTGGTTGTACGATGCTCATCACACAGGGAAGGGGCAGCTGGTCATGGCAATCCGCGTCGCGATCCGTCACACGACTCACTACCGCTTCGACCGCAGGGTAGGGCTGGCGCCCCACGTGATCCGCCTGCGCCCCGCCGCGCACGCCCGCACGCCGATCGAATCCTATTCGCTCAAGATCGAACCTGCGGAGCACTTCATCAACTGGCAGCAGGATCCCTTCGGCAACTACCTCGCACGTCTGACCTTCCCCGAGCCGACTCGCGAACTGCTGGTGAACGTCGAAGTGATCGCCGACTTGGTGTCGATCAATCCCTTCGACTTCTTCCTCGAACCGGAGGCCGAACACTATCCGTTTCAGTACGCCACGGAACTGGCCACGGAACTGCGCCCCTATTTCGAGATCCGCGAAAGCGGCCCACGCCTGATGGAATGGCTGCGCGAGGTAAACCGGGAAGAGACTCCGACGGTCGACTTCCTGGTTGCCATCAACCAGCGGCTGCAACGCGACATCGGCTATATCGTGCGCATGGAGCCGGGCATCCAGAGCTGCGAGGAATCGCTGGAGATCGGCCGCGGCTCGTGCCGCGACAGCGCCTGGCTGCTGGTGCAGATCCTGCGCCACCTGGGCCTGGCCGCCCGCTTCGTTTCCGGCTATCTGGTCCAGTTGGTGGCCGACGAAAAACCCCTGGAAGGCCCTGAGGGCACCACCCACGACTTCACCGACCTGCACGCCTGGACCGAGGTCTACCTGCCCGGCGCGGGCTGGGTCGGTCTCGATCCCACCTCCGGCCTGTTCGCCGGCGAAGGCCACATTCCGCTGGCCTGCACGCCCAAGCCCTCCAGCGCTGCGCCCATCGCCGGCGCCACCGACCACTGCGAGGTCGAATTCGAATTCGTCAATGAAGTGACCCGTATCCATGAGGACCCGCGCGTTACCAAACCGTACGACGATGCCGCCTGGGCGGACATACTCGCGCTCGGACGCAAGGTCGACGCCGATCTCGACGCCGGCGACGTGCGCCTCACGTTGGGCGGAGAACCCACCTTCGTCTCGGTCGACGACATGGACGGCGCGCAGTGGAACACCCTGGCGCTGGGCGAACACAAGCGCGAGCGTGCCGGAGACCTGTTCAAGCGCCTCGCCGCAGCCTTCGCCCAATCGCCACTGCTACACTACGGCCAGGGCAAGTGGTACCCGGGCGAAGCGCTTCCGCGTTGGGCGCTGAGCTGTTACTGGCGACGCGACGGCGCACCGCTGTGGCGCGATCCCGCACTGCTCGCCGACGACTGCCGCGACTATGGCCACGGCGCCGGACAGGCGCACGCCTTCGCCAGCGGCCTCGCCAAACGGCTCGGCCTGGATGGCGAACGCAATCTGGTCCCTGGCTTCGAGGATCCGCTCTACCACCTCTGGAACGAGGCGAACCAACCGTCCAACGTCGACTGGCTGACCGCAGACCTGAAACATCCTGAACAGCGTGCCGAGCTGGCCGTCGCGCTCTCTCGCGGTCTCGATCAAGCGGTCGGCTACGCCCTGCCGCTGGCCTGGGACTGGCGGCGCAACGCCTGGCGCACCGGCCCCTGGCAGTTCCGCCGCGGCAGCATGCACCTGATCCCAGGCACCTCGCCCATGGGACTGCGCCTGCCGCTGGACAGCCTGCCTTGGACGGCCGAAAAAGACCGCGAGATCACCCCGGAACGCAGCGGCTTCGAGCAACGCCCACCGCTCTCGTCCGACCTGCACGGCGAGGTCGAGACGCGCTACACCCGCTACGTCGAATCACCAAAACCCGCACTGCCCGAAGCGCCGCCCAGTGCGGACGCCTGCGAAACCGAGCCCGGTTTCGCCAAGATCCCCCATACCGCGCTGTGCATCGAGGCCCGCGCGGGGCGGCTGCACCTGTTCATGCCGCCGCTCACCCATCTCGAACACTACGCCGAACTGCTCGCGGCGATCGAGAACACCGCCGCCGAGCTTGCGCTGCCGGTCGTCATCGAAGGCTACACGCCGCCCCGGGATCCGCGTCTCAAGAGCTTCGCCGTCACTCCCGATCCCGGCGTGATCGAGGTCAACATCCATCCGGCTTCGAATTGGGAAGAGTTGGCCGAGACCACCGAACGGCTCTACGAAGAGGCTCGCCTGGCCCGCCTGGGCACCGAAAAGTTCATGCTCGACGGCCGCCACACCGGCACCGGCGGCGGCAACCACGTCACCCTCGGCGGTGCCGCTCCCGAGGACAGCCCGTTCCTGCGCCGCCCCGACCTGCTCGCCTCTCTGATCACCTACTGGCAGCACCATCCCTCACTGTCCTACTGTTTCTCCGGGATGTTCATCGGGCCCACCTCCCAGGCGCCGCGCGCCGACGAAGGCCGCGACGAGTACCTCTACGAACTGGAGATCGCACTGTCGCGCATCCCTCCCGGCGAAACACCCGCCCCTTGGCTGATCGACCGCCTGCTGCGCAACCTGCTGGTCGACATCACCGGCAACACCCATCGCGCCGAGTTCTGCATCGACAAACTCTACTCGCCCGACTCCGCCACCGGACGGCTTGGCCTGGTCGAATTCCGCGCCTTCGAAATGCCGCCGCACGCACGCATGTCGCTGGTGCAGTTGCTGCTGATACGCGCCCTGGTGGCCCGTTTCTGGCGCACGCCCTACCGCGGCCGCCTGGTGCGCTGGGGTACCGAACTGCACGACCGCTGGATGCTGCCGCACTACATCGAGGAAGACCTGCGCGACATCTGCGCCGAACTGAGTGAGGCCGGCTACCCCTTCGCCGCCGAGTGGTTCGCTCCGTTCGTCGAATTCCGCTTCCCGGTGCTTGGGCGCGTGCAACTGCGCGGCATCGAGATCGAACTGCGTATGGCGCTGGAGCCCTGGCCGGTACTTGGCGAAGAAGCCAGCGCGCAGGGCACCGCGCGCTTCGTCGACTCCTCGGTCGAGCGCCTGCAGGTTCGCGTCAGCGGCCTGTCGGGCGAGCGCTACGTGCTCGCCTGCAACGGCCGGCGCGTGCCGCTGCGCGCCACCGGCACCAAGGACGAGGCCGTGGCCGGCGTGCGCTACCGCGCCTGGCAGCCGCCCTCGGCGCTGCATCCGACCATTGGCGTCCACGTGCCCCTGGTGTTCGACCTCATCGACACCTGGAACGGCCGCTCCGTCGGCGGCTGCACCTATCACGTCGCCCACCCGGGCGGACGCAGCTACGAGACTTTCCCGGTCAACGCCTACGAAGCCGAAGGCCGGCGCATCACCCGCTTCAGCGCCATGGGCCACACCCAGGGCCCGCTGCGCCCACCGCCGGCGAGTATCTCCCTCGGCGGTTTCCACCCCGAAGGCCATCCGCCGGGGCCGATGGCGCCGCCGGTCGAGCCGCCCAACCGGGACTACCCCTATACGCTGGATCTGCGGCGGGAATAAGCTCACGCCCATGATCCACCCTACGCAGCAACCCAGTACTCGCGTATGAGCGATGCGAGCGGCACATTCGCCGACACGACCGAGCGGCTGACCGAAGCCTACCGCCGGCGCTGCACCGGCCTGGACGAAATGCTCGGCGCGGACGGCAAGCCGCGCTCCGCATGGAAGGCCTTCGGCGAACGCCTGGATCTCGTCGGCCTGGACGAAATGCGGCGGCGACAACGCGAAATCAAGCGCCGCCTGCGCGAGGACGGCGCCACCTACCACGTCTACGGCAACCCGCAGGGTCCCGAACATCCCTGGGCGCTGGATGCCCTGCCGCTGCTGATCGACGCCCCCCAATGGCACCGCGTCAGCAAGGGCCTGGAGCAGCGGGCGCACCTGCTCGGACTGCTGCTGGCGGATCTTTACGGCCCCCAGCGCGCGCTGCACGACGGACTCATACCACCTGCCGCCGTGCTCGACCATCCGGGGTTCCTGCGCATGCTGGTGGGCGCGCCGCTTCCCAGGCCGCAGCCGCTCCCACTGTACGCCGCCGACCTGGCGCGCGGGCCCGACGAGCGGCTATGGCTGCTCAGCGACCGCGTGCAGGCCCCCTCCGGACTGGGCTATGCGCTCGAGAACCGGCGTGTCATGGCCGAAACCCAGCCGCGGCTGTATCGCGACCTGCAGGTCGCCGGCCTCGGCGGCTTCCTCGGCGCCTTCGAGCAGAACCTGCGCGCGCTTGCCGGCGACGCCTACGAAAGCCTCGGCCTGCTGACCCCCGGCCCGTACAACGAAACCTTCTTCGATCAGGCCCTACTGGCCGCACACCTTGGCATCCCGCTGCTGCAGGGCGACGACCTGAACGCCTCCGGCGGCAGCCTGCGCATGCCGCGCGGAGCGCCGCTGCACGTACTGCTGCGCCGCCTCGACGCCGACTGGTGCGATCCGCTGGAACTGCGGCCCGACTCGCTGCTCGGCGTGCCGGGCATGCTCGAACTGGTGCGCCGCGGACGCCTCACCCTGATCAACCCACCCGGCTGCGGCGTGCTGGAGAATTTCGCGCTCATTCCCTTTCTGCCTGCGCTGAGCCGCACCTGGCTGGGCGAGGAGCTACTGTTGCCGCAGGTCGCCACGTGGTGGTGCGGGCAACCCAAGGCGCTGGAGCACGTGCTCGCACGACTCGACTCGCTGGTCGTGCGCCCCATCGCGCGCCAACTCGGCCCCGCGGTCTTCCCCGGCAGCCTCGACCGCAGTGCCCGCGAGCGGCTTGCCGAGCGCATCCGTGCCCAGCCGGGGCGCTGGATCGGCCAGGCCCCGGCCGTGCACTCCACCGCGCCGGTCCTGCAGGATGACGGACTCGCACCACGCGCCGTCGTGCTGCGCAGCTTCGCGGCGGCCGGCGACGAGGGCTACGCCGTGCTGCCCGGCGCGCTGGTGCGCACCTCCGTGCACGCCGGCGATCCCGATACCCGGGGTCGCCAGGGCGGGCCGAGCAAGGACCTGTGGGTTCCGGCCGACGATACCGCTGCGCAGGCGCCCTGGCTGCGCAGCCCACACCGTGCCCGGGCCACCCCCATTCCCCCGCATGCCGCCGACAACCTGTTCTGGACCGGCCGCTACATGGCGCGCGCCGAGGCGCTGGGCCGCAGCCTGCGCGCCTGGAGCTGGCGCGTCGACGGCACGGACTCCGCGGTATTGCGCACACGTCTACTCGACACACTGGCCGTGCTCGCCGGCATGCCCGCCGTCCCCAGACTCCACCCGCACGCCGCGCTGGTCGAGTTCATCACCGGCAGCGCCGGGACCGGGGGACTGTCCGTACATCTGAACCACCTCGAAACTTGCCTTGGATCGATCCGCGAACGCCTGCCAGCGGATGCGCCTGCGCTCAACCGTCAGCTGCGTCCGTCGACCGGACATGACGGCTCTCAGGCCCTGCTGGGGCTGGAACGCCAAC
Source organism: Acidihalobacter sp. (assembly GCF_037381185.1). Taxonomy (NCBI): domain Bacteria; kingdom Pseudomonadati; phylum Pseudomonadota; class Gammaproteobacteria; order Chromatiales; family Ectothiorhodospiraceae; genus Acidihalobacter; species Acidihalobacter sp. Next base: position 54,507 of record NZ_JARRQY010000018.1, on the reverse strand, counting down.
TGACCGCCCTGTGGGCGCTGGAAGGCATCTTCAGCGAAGGCATCATGCCGCATGACGGTGGAGCATTCTTCGCCTGCGGCCTGCGTCTGGAACGTGCACTAAGCCTGGTCACGCTGCTAAATCACACTCTGATCGGCACACTACCCGACCCACAGAGCGAAGACGCCCTGGCCGAGGCTGCACTGGCCGCCGTCGGCGGCACCGAAACCCATCGCCGCAGCCATGGCTGGCCGCCGGAAGCCGCCGGCGTGCTCGACCTGCTGATCCGCGAGCCCGACTTCGCACGTTCGCTGAGTTACCAGCTCGAGGCCCTGGAACGTGCAGCACGGCGCCTGCCGGGCCTGCCGATCGCCACGCGTATCGACTGGGCCGACCGGGTGCGCGCCATCGCCGCCCCCCTCGTCGCCCAGCGGCTGAGCCAACCCGACGGCGCCGGCCGGCTGCTTCAGACTATCGATGCCAATCTGCGCGCGCTGGCCGACGAACTGACCACCTACTATTTCCCGCCCGCCCCGCAGCTGCGTATTCACCGCACACTATGACCGACTGGCAGATCATCCACCGCACCCGCTACCGCTACCCGAATCCAGCCGAGCGGGCGCTGCACCTAGCCTGGCTCAAACCGCGCGAACATCGTGACCAGACCTTGCGGAACTTCACGCTCGAATGCCAACCGGAAGCCGATGAACTCCTCTGGCATACAGACGTCTACGGCAACGCCTACTGTTTCATCGAACACCTCGCCCCTCACGAAGACTTTTCCGTGATCAGCAGCGCCACCGTCGCCTGCAGCGAATACGACTGGACGAAGACCGCCGGCCGGGGTCCCTGGGAACAGGCGAAATCCGCCCCCGCCGACGTGGAGGGCTGCGAATTCACGCTGTCCGAGCATGCACCGGCCCTGCTGGATAGGCTACGCGACTACGCCCTGCCGAGCTTTCCGGCCGGCCGTCCCCTGGGCGAAGCCGTGCTCGAACTCGGCAAACGCATCCACCAGGATTTCGCCTACGTCAGCGGTTCCACCAGCGTCACCACGCCGCTGCAGACCGTGCTCGACAACCGCCGTGGTGTATGCCAGGACTTCGCCGGCATCGCCATAGGCTGCCTGCGCACGCTGGGCCTGCCGGCGCGCTACGTCAGCGGTTACGTCGAACCCATCATCGGCGGCCAGTCGGCGATCGGTGCCTCCCACGCATGGGCCGCGGTACGTGACACCGACGGACGCTGGCTGGATTTCGATCCGACCAACGCCACCGTCGCCCGCGGCGGCCACATCACGCTGGCCTGGGGCAGGCGCTACTCCGATTGCCCCCCTCTAAAGGGGATCGTCTACGGCGGAGGGAAAGCCGCCCCCGAAGTCGCTGTGGAAGTAACGCGGATCGACACGGTTTAACAGGCCGCCGGAATTCCACTCATGCGCACGCACCCAATTCCGCAACAGGTTCTGGGGTCTGTTCAGCCTATTGAACGGTGCACTGTTGCGCCCGGTTGACCTCCAACCAAGGCGCGAGAAGAGAAGTTTGGTCATCCCAAATGAACGCCGAGCGACGCCGGGTGGCGGTCAACCGGACACAACCCGTAGGGCCGGAACAGATTTTCACGGTTCGCGGTGCTTTACGGACCACGAAAATCCGCCCCGGCAGCGCATCGCACAATAGTCTGAACAGACCCTGAACTTACCCGGTGAGTCGGCCCCGGCTCACCATCCTCATTGCCGCCAGCTCACCAGACACATTCACACCACCGCCAGGAGGTGACCCGTGAATGAGCAAGAGCTTAATCGGCGCTGCATCGACCTCTTCCAGAACCCAGACGTGCGCAACCACATGTGGCATCCCCGCATGTTCTGGGACGTCTACGGACAGGATGCACCCACCACGAGCGAGCTGCACGATTCCAAGTTCGACCTGATGGAACCCGAAGTCCTGTTCGCCGGCGCCGCGCATGTTCCATCGGTCTGCGCCGACGATCCTGAGCACCGCGAGCCCGGCCATCCCGCCTTCATTCGGCGCATGCTCGATCGCGGCGACACGCCCCTGCTACACAGGCCCCATTGAAACGAGCCAGGAGCAGGGCTTCATCTGCCCCTTTACAAAAACTTCGTAAACGAATCATTTCAAGAACCAAAAAATCTTTCGCCATATCCGAACGCCTCATTCGAACCGCCAGAAATGGCGATATTTCATTTTATTTATATAAAGTTACAAAACAGCACCATGACTGAGCGGGCGCACCATTTTTGACAAATCATTTCGTGTACGATACTTTATCGACCCATGAATAACACACAAGACATCAGCGACGACATCATGATCGCCCTGCGCCGCATCATGCATGCGGTCGATACGCACTCGCGCAGCCTGATCCGTACCCACGGCCTGACCAGCCCGCAACTGCTCATCCTCAAGCAGCTCATGGCGGCCGGAGAACTCACCGTTGGCGACCTCGCGCGACGCGTGAACATCGGTCAGGCGACAGCAACGGAGATCATTCAGCGTCTGCAGCGCCGCGGACTGGTCGAAAAGGTCCGCTCGGTCAACGACAAGCGCCGCGTGTTCGTCAAGCCGACCGACAAGGCGCTGGAAAGTTTCCTGACCGCCCCCCCGCTGCTGCAGGAGCGCTTCGCCAAACGCCTGGAAGCGCTGGAGGACTGGGAGCGCAATCTGCTGCTCTCCTCGCTGCAGCGCGTCGCCTCCATGATGGACGCCGCCGATCTGGACGTCGCGCCGGTACTCAGCGGCGCGCCGCTCACGGAATCACCCCAGGAAGCTGGCACCTCGGTCGTGCCGCTATCGGCCCACACCAAGGACATCAACTCGGCATGAAGATTCGACGCCCCTGCGCCGAGGACGGCGCCCGCATCTGGCGGCTGGTCGAAAGCTCCGGCGTGCTGGACTGCAACTCCGCCTACGTGTACCTGCTGCTGTGCACCCACTTCTCCGACACCTGCGCGGTGGCCGAGGAAGACGGCAAGCTGCTCGGCTTCGTCACAGGCTACCGTCTGCCGGACAAACCCGACACCTGGTTCGTATGGCAGGTCGGCGTCGGCTCCGCGGCGCGTGGCCGAGGCATCGGCAAGCGTCTGCTGCGTGCGGTGCTGACGCGGCACGACGACCTGCACGCCATAGAGGCGACCGTCAGCCCCTCCAACCGCGCCTCGCGCGCACTGTTCGGCTCGCTGGCGCGCGAACTCCGTGCGCCGCTGCGCGAGGCAGCGGGCTTCGCCTCGCCGCTGTTTCCCGACTCCCATGAGGACGAACCCGTGCTGCGCATCGGGCCGTTCTCCGAATATCTGCTGCGCGACCGCCCCGGCCGCGCGCTGCCCGCCGACCGCCCAGAACTGCGGCCGCGCCTGTCCTGATCCCCTCCGCTCCTGCCTGGGCCCCGTCCAGGCACACACCTAACGCATAGGCCAAGGAGACATAGCATCATGATGAACGTCATCGACCGTCACGAATCCGAAGTTCGCGGCTACGTCCGCAATTTTCCCGTCGTCTTCGACCGCGCCGAGGGCGCCTGCCTGTACGACGTCGAAGGTCGCCGCTATCTGGACTTCTTCGCCGGCGCCGGCGCACTGAACTACGGCCACAACCACCCGCGCATCAAGACGCATCTGCTCGACTACATCGAGCGCGACGGCATCACCCACGGCCTGGACCTGGCCACCCGCGCCAAATCCGAGTTCATGCAGCGCTTCCACGAGGTGATCCTCGAACCGCGCGGCATGGACTACCGTCTGCAGTTCCCGGGGCCGACCGGCACCAACGCCGTCGAAGCCGCGCTCAAGCTGGCGCGCAAGGTCACTGGGCGCGAGAAGATCGTGTCCTTCACCAACGCCTTCCACGGCATGACGCTGGGTTCGCTCGCCGTCACCGGCAACGCCTTCAAGCGCAGCGGTGCCGGCGTAACGCTCACGCTGGGCGACACCATGCCGTTCTATAACTACTTCGGCGACGACACCGACACGCTGGAGTACATGGATCGCCTGCTGTGCGACAACGGCAGCGGCATGGACAAGCCGGCCGCGGTGATCGTCGAAACCGTGCAGGCCGAGGGCGGCATCAACGTCGCCTCCACCGAATGGCTGCAGGGCCTGGAGGCGCTGTGCCGCCGCCACGACATCCTGCTCATCGTGGACGATATCCAGGCCGGCTGCGGGCGTACCGGCAGCTTCTTCAGCTTCGAGGAAGCGGGCATTTCGCCCGACATCGTCTGCCTGTCCAAATCGCTCAGCGGCTACGGCCTGCCGCTCGCCCTGACCCTGATCAAGCCCGAACACGATCAGTGGGAGCCCGGCGAACACAACGGCACCTTCCGCGGCAACAACCACGCCTTCGTGACCGCCACCGCGGCGCTGGGCTTCTGGGAGAACGACGAGTTCGCCGCGGAGATCCAGCGCAAGTCGCGCATCCTGCGCGACCGCCTGGAAGAGATCGCCCGCTGCTACCCCGAGGCGTTCGTCGAGGTGCGCGGCCGCGGCATGATGCAGGGGCTGGTGTGCCGCGATCACGACCTGCCGCGCGCACTGTCCGAGGCGGCCTTCGCCCGCGGTCTGATCCACGAGACCGCCGGCCCGGACGACGAAGTCTCCAAATACATGCCGGCGCTGACCATCAGCGACGAGGAACTGCACGAAGGCCTGGACCTGATCGCCGGCAGCGCCGAGGCCGTTCTCGGCCGTGCCCAGGACGGCGACACGCTCGACATCGCCGTCTGAACGGCACGTCCCCTCAAAATCACGCAAGGAAGGAACCTACGAATGATCGTCAGAACCCTCGACGAAGTGAAAGCCGGCGAAAACTCCGTGCGCACCGACACCTTCGAAAGCAACCGCATGCTGATTGCGCGCGACGGCGTCGGCTTCTCGCTCAACCACACCGTGCTCTACGCCGGTACGGTGACGCACATCTGGTACCAGAACCACATCGAGGCGGTTTACTGCCTGTCCGGCGAAGCCAGGATCGAATGCCTCGCCAGCGGCAAGACCTACACGATCAAACCCGGCACCCTCTACACGCTGGACGGACACGAGGAACACAACCTGCACGCGGTCACCGACTTCGAGTGCCTGTGCGTGTTCGATCCGCCGCTGACCGGGCGCGAAGTGCACGACGAGAACGGCGTCTACCCGCTCATGCAGGAAGACGACGCCGCAGCGACGGCCTGAGCAGCCCGCCGGACCGATTGCCCGCGAGCGGCGGCCGCCGCTCGCGGACTCACTTGTACAAAGCTCTCGAACGTCTCTCTCAGATCTTTTCGCCACACCTCATCCCGCAAGCTCCGACAATGGCCTTCGTGCGGACGAATTCCGCATGCGCCAACCACCATCATCGGAGAAAAACATGCGTGACGCCGCGTTTCTGATCGGACGCATCCTGCTGTCCCAGATTTTCATCATCGCCGGCTACGGCAAGATCGTCGGCTACGCCGGCACCGCCCACTACATGGCCGCCTACGGCGTGCCCGGCATCCTCCTGCCGCTGGTCATTCTGCTCGAACTCGGCGGCGGCATCGCCCTGCTGGTCGGCTGGCAGACGCGCTGGGCCGCGCTGGCACTGGGCATCTTCAGCGTATTGGCCGCCATCATCTTCCACCACCAAGTGGGCCAAGGCATGCAGAAAATCCTGCTGATGAGCGATCTGGCCTTCGCCGGCGGCCTGTTCGTACTCGCGGCAGCGGGTGCCGGCCGCTTCAGCCTCGACGGCAGCGCCGGACGCTAGCCCCACCCTGAAGGAGACGAGCCATGAGTTTGCTGATCGATGGACAACTGCGCACAGACTGGCTTGCGCATGAAACCCGCGGAGGCGAGTTCGTGCGCAAGGACTCGCAGTTCCGCAACTGGATAACCGCGGATGGCCGCCCCGGACCGAGCGGCGAAGCCGGCTTCGCCGCCGAGCCGGGGCGCTACCACCTCTACGTCTCCCATGCCTGCCCCTGGGCGCACCGCACGCTGATCGTGCGGGCGCTCAAGGGCTTACAGGACATCATCTCGGTGTCCGTGGTGCATCCGCATATGGGACCCGAGGGCTGGTCATTCGATGACGACTTCCCGGGCGCCACCGGCGACGAACTCTACGGTTCGGCCCATATGCACGAACTGTACACCCGCGCGGATCCGCACTATAGCGGCATCGTCACGGTACCCGCACTGTGGGACCGAGAACGCGAAACCATCGTCAACAACGAGTCCTCTGAAATCATCCGCATGCTCAACAGCGCCTTCGACGCCTACGGACGTGCGGATGTGGACCTGTACCCGAAACCGCTGCGCGAGGCCATCGACGGGCTCAACGCGGAAATCTACGAAAACGTCAACAACGGCGTCTACCGCGCCGGTTTCGCCTCCTCGCAGGCGGCTCACGCCGGGGCGGTCACCCGCCTGTTCGCGACCCTCGATCAACTCGAAGAGCGGCTTGCCGACAACCGTTTTCTACTCACGGACACGCCCACGGAAGCGGACTGGCGCCTGTTCACCACGCTGGCACGCTTCGACGCCGTCTACCACACGCACTTCAAGTGCAATCTGCGGCGTCTGATTGACTACCCACGGCTGCGCAGCTATGCCAACAGCCTGTACCGCACCCCTGGAATAGCCGAAACGGTCCACTTCGATCATATAAAGCACCACTATTACACCAGTCATCCGGAACTCAACCCGCATGACCTGGTACCGCTCGGGCCGGCCGAGGATTTCACCAGCGAGCGCTACGCGGACGACTGATGCGGTTCGCGCGCCGCGGCCTCATGAACTATATGTATAAGCCGGGCGCGCAGGATGCCGCCTTTTTCTGAAACAAGGACAGGACAGAAGATCATGAACAAGCCGGCGCCGCAGCCGCTGAGCCCCCAGGCAGCGCACGAACTGACCCGCACCGAGCCCCAGAGCGTGCTGATCGACGTGCGCTCCTCCATGGAATACCTGATGATCGGCCATCCGGTCGGGGCCGTGCACATCGCCTGGCTGGACGAGCCTGACTGGGTCCCCAACCCGCGCTTCGTCGCCCAGACCCGCGAACTCATGCTTGGCGGCGCTGTATGCGAGAACGGCGACTGCCCGGCGATCATTCTCATTTGCCGCAGCGGCCGCCGCTCGCGCGAAGCCGGCGAAGTGCTTCTCGGAGCGGGTTTCCAACGCGTCTACAACGTCGAAGGAGGCTTCGAGGGGCCGCTCGACCCCGAACACCACCGCGGCACGGTGGCCGGCTGGCGTTTCGAGGGCCTGCCCTGGGAACAATGCTGAGCGCCCTTACCGTCCGCCAACCGATTTCCCAGGCCTGACCCGCGCGTTTCAGACGCGCCTCAGAGGTGGCCCTGCGTCCAGCGCACGATGTCCGCCGCCCCCATGGCGCCCGCCTGACGCGCCACTTCGCGTCCGCCCTTGAACAGCGCCAGCGTCGGAATGCTGCGGATGCCGAAACGCGCCCCCAGAGCCTGCTCAGCCTCGGTATCGACCTTGGCCACGCGCACACGCGGCTCGAGCTGTCCGGCGGCCTGCACAAAATGCGGCGCCATCATCTTGCACGGCCCGCACCACGGTGCCCAGAAGTCCACCAGCACGGGAATGTCGCCACGCCCGACGTGTTTGTCGAAACCGGCCGCATCCAATTCGACCGGATGGCCGGTGAACAGCTCCCCGTGACACTTGCCGCATCGCGGACTCTCTCCCAAACGGGCCGACGGAATGCGATTGACCGCCGTGCAATGCGGACAAACGATGTGCAATGAGTCGCTCACGAAGTTCACCTCGCTGAAAAATCATCTCGACAAGGCAATATGGGGGCGCCCGCCAGAATATCCACGGACCATGACGCCATACTCAGGGACGATGCCGACTTTCGCCTGTGGCGACACCGCCGGCCATGGGGTGCGCGGTACGACTTCGTAGCATTGCGCCACCCCGGCCTCGGATGTTTCACTGCCCGCATCCTTCACACCTCACGGAATTCTGCGAATGTGGCTGCATACGCGCTGCGACATGGCGTTCGACATCGGCGTGCCGACGCCCTTTGTGCTGATGCTGCGCCCGCGCAGTGGCGCACAGCAATGGGTCACGCGTGAAGAATATCGGCTCACGCCCTACGTCCCGGTACACGAGTTTACCGACGGCTTCGGCAATTTGTGTCAGCGCCTGGTCGCACCGCCCGGCCGCTTCGCCCTACATACCGCGGCCGAAGTCAAAACCGCCGACAGCGTCGACCGCGCCCCCGGAGCACCGTTCGTCGAGATCCAGCGCCTGCCCGACGACGTGCTGGGTTACCTGCTGCCCAGCCGCTATTGCGAGGCGGACCGTTTCGGCGCACTGGCGAGTGAGATCGTCGTCGGCGCCGCACCCGGCTACGACCAGATCGCCGCCATAGAGAACTGGCTGCGCAAGTCGATCCGCTTTGTGCCCGGCAGCAGCGACCGCCCGCTGTCGGCTTCAGAAGTCGAGGCCCGCGGCTTCGGCGTCTGTCGCGACCTTGCCCACCTGGGCATCGCCCTATGCCGCGGCATCAGCATTCCGGCGCGTCTCGTAGTCGGCTATCTGCATGATCTGGAACCGATGGACCTGCATGCCTGGTTCGAAGCCTATGTCGGCGGGCGCTGGTACGCTTTCGACGCGACCCGGCAGGAACTCCGCGGCGGCTACGTTTCCATCGGCTACGGACGAGATGCGGCCGATGTGGCGGTCTACACCCAGTTCGGCCCCCCCGTCTATCCCGCACTGCAGGAAGTCGAGGTCCAACTCGGCACAGCCCCTCATGACATGGAATCCGACGGTTCCTGAGGAGGCGCATACTTGCTCCCGGTGAAGGCGCCCTATTGTTCCGAGGAAACGCCCCGAAGAAAGATCTCCACCGCATGATCGACCACGCACCGGCGCTCCTTGGCCGATAGCCGTATCTCCTCGCCGAGCAACCGGAGTATGTAGTCGTTGCCCTTGATCATCTCCAGGAACTGCACCGTGGCCGGTGACGGGTTACTAACGGCAAGCGCCGAAACGTTCAGACCCCGTCCTCACGTTCCACGCGATGCTTGTGCGTTTCCAGTTCCTCGTTCAGCAGGCCGATCACCTCCGAGGCGACGTTCAGGATCTGACTGGAACTGAAACCGCCCTGGTTCAGCTCACGGAAAATGGTCTTGGCGACGATGCTTGCCAGATGCGCCGGGTCCGGGCTGAGAGGCCTGTCCGGGTGCCGCCCCTCCTTGTCCTCCAGCGCCAGGGCCAACTGCAGAAAGCGCGAGCGCAGCACGCTTTGCAGTTGCACGATGTGAATCGACTGGCCGACGAACAGGGCAAAGATATTGAGCAGTTCCAGATCGTGTTCGGTGAACGTGCGTCCGTCGAGCGGACTCGCGATATTGATAACGCCGATCACCTTACCGCCAAGCAGAATGGGAGCGCTGATCAGGCTCTTGCGGCTATCCTCGGCGTAACGGGCTGACCCGGCAAAACGCGACCGGGAAATGTCCTCCACCAGCAGCGGCTTGGCCGTCCCGGCGACATAGCCCGAAATGCCCTCGTTGAAACGCATCCCCTGCTCATAGGCTGCCTGCGGCAGCGCACCGTAGTTCGCATAGACTCGCAGACGCATGTCCTGAGACGTCTCCGGCGCCTCGGCCTCGTCGCTGACCAGCATGATCGAACACTTCTCCGCCTGCAGCATGTGAGCCGTCGTCGCCGCAAGCTCGCGCAACCCGTCCTCCAGTTTCTCGCGCTTCGCCAGCAACTTCGAAGCGCCGATCAGGTTGCCGATGAACTCGGTATCCCCAGATAGACTCATGCCACCCGCCCGGATCTGTGTATGGTCGCCCGCAAGCATCGGCCGGAAACCCCGACCTCCTACTATGCACCTATAGCGCGTTGCCGGGGTTTGGCAAGCACCGGAGCCTGGGGCCTGTTCACACTATTGAGCGGTGCGTTGCCGGGTCGCGCGATAGTGTGAACTAGCCCCTAGGCCAGCCCGTCCAGATAATCTCCCAGCGGCTGCGGGCATGCAATGCCGAAGCCCTGCAACTGATGTACCCCGAACTGCTCCAGATACACGATCTGGCGCTCGTTTTCGACGAACTCGGCAATCACCGTGGCCCCCATCTCGCGGGCCACGGTCACGATCGCGCGCACGATCGCCTGGTCCACCGGAGAGTCGGCAACGTCGCGGATGAAACTACCATCGATCTTGAGGCGGTCGAAGGGGTAGTGCTTGAGATAGGCGAACGTGGCCTGGCCAGTGCCGAAATCGTCCACCGCAATGCGGCAGCCCAGCGCCCGCAGTCCCATGATGTTCTCGCGTGCCTGGCGAGTATCGCGAATCACCATGCTTTCCGTGATTTCAAAACACAGGCGCTCGCCCGGCCAATCGTAAGTCTCCAGCAATTGCGCCACGCTCCTGTCGACACGTGTGTATGCCAAGCACTCTCCGGACAGATTGATCGATATGTTTTCCAGCCTCGCCCCCTGCGGATGCCCTGCGATCAGCCTGATTGTCCGTTCCATGACCCATCGGTCCACCAACGGCATGAGGCCGAAGTCCTCAGCGATGGGCAGGAACTCGCCAGCCCCGAGCAAACGTCCGTCCGGCGCCACCCAGCGCAGCAGAATCTCCACCTGGAGAAAGTCCGGGTCGCTCTGATCCACGATCGGCTGGCAATACAACTCGAAATGACCGTCCGCGCCATCCCCGGCCATCGCCGCGCGCATGCGTTGCACCCAGCGCAGCGATCCGCGATAGGTGTCGATAAGGCCGCCCACCGCTCCGCCGTAGCGATACGGCCGTCCATCGACCTCCTTCTCGCTACGCTGGGCGACCAACAACTGGGCGGACAGAAGCTGATCGATATCCTGAGCCGTGACGTGGTCCAACTGCCCGATCTGCACCGCCAAATGACCGTTGTAGAAACGATTTTCGGCGCGCGCCTTGCTCAGCAGACTCTGAATACGCTGCGCCTGCAAGTAAGTCGCGTCCGGTTCCTCCTGCGACACCACACTGAACAGCCCGGGCTGAAGCCGCGCGACCCGCTCGTGGTTATGAGTGGCCTCACAGATGAGGCCGGCGATATCGCGCTCGATGGCCTGGCTCTGCTCATGACCTATCAGAGCGGCCAAGTCGTCGACATCCGGAACATACACGGTGATCACCGAAACGCTGCTACCCGGCTCCCGCAAATGGCTACGCAGCAGCTGATGCAAGCCCGGATCGTTCAACAGATCGGATACGTCGTCCCGAAAACGCTCCAGCCGCAGCGCTCGCGAGGTGCGCTGCGAGGTATAACTGAACTCGTTGGCCAGAAACGCCACCAGTGCGGCCGCGAACAACGGCAGTTGCTCCTCCAGATCAAGACTGATCATCGGACACCGCGCCCCTCCGATCATGCAGTGATACTGCATCACCGCCCACACCAGCAGGAACGACGAAGACATCAGCATGGCACGCACTGCCGAACCGAGCAGGAACACCGCGGTCAAAGGAAACACCAGCAGAGGCAGAACCTGCATCAGCAGCAGACTCTGCAACGACATCGTCGCATAGTTCAGCAACCACCACTGCAGAGCCAGCAACAACACCGCAGCCGACACCCAGACCGCAACCACCCAACCCGGAGTGCGGCGCCTGATACCCAGCAGTGCCGCATGGCGCCGGTCCGCATCGTCGCGCTGTAGCCAACGCTGGACCAACGGCGTGAACAGCAACACCGAACTCGCTTCCGCCATCCACAGTGACAGCATCAGCCCAGCCGATGGCGTGGCACCGAACTGATACACGCCCAGCGCAGTGAACAACGCAGCGCTGGTGAATGCAATCAGCGAAATCCGCACCAATTGCTGTTGGAAAGCGTCGCCCAGCCAATAGGTCAACAGGCGATTCAGCATCGCCACGAATAACATTACGGCAACAAAGGTGGAAATGCCGATGATCAGGTTAGGCGAAACGAAGCCGATGGATACCTTATGAACCAACGCTCCGAGGGCAAAGCCGGGTATCAGCCGCCAGCCGAACACGATAATCGCCCCGTAGGCGACTGCATTAGCGGGCCAGAGTATATCGACGGGCATCTGTGCCACCGTCGGCATCAGCCACAGCGTCAGACAGGCGATGCCTATCCAAACCACTGCGGCCACCAGTTGTTCGCCGACCAGCAGCAACCAGCCCGGAAACAGGGTGCGCTGCACCCCGCTCGACCGCCCGGAGCTATCGCTCATCGACAGATGATTCCACGGCTCGCTATCGGCCACCGCTCGTCGCTCCTGGTTCAGACATCCATCCAAGCTCACCGGCAGCCCGGACATCGGCCTGTATATTACTTGACGGCAATGCCGTCGGTGGGTGGGCGTGGGCGCAGCACAGGCGCGCCAAGCGTCGTCTAGCCTCCGTCCGACTTAGTAATCTGTCATTCTCGAAAAGCATCACAATACGAGACTATGCGCGATCCGAAATATTCCAGCACGCACGACGCTAGAACCGATACCGGGTGCGCGCACTAAGCCGACTCAGCAACGCCGCCGTCAACACGCCACCTGCATGGATCACCAGCATCACCAACCAACGCAGTATGAAACCGACATTGCCCAGGGAATGGTATTCGGACAATGCAATAACCGCCAACACGGGCAGAGGTATGGCAAACGCGCAAAGCACGCGGGCGATCATCCGGCTGCCGCTAAGCCATCGGTAACTCAGCACGCCATACAGCGCCACATAGCCGACCAGTACCGGCAGTTGCAACCAGGGAGGGGAATACATGATCGAGAAAGCGAGAGGGAAATACAGGAAGATCCAGGGAGCATAACCCGCCATCAGAATCACGATTCGCCACATATCGTTTTCTCGATGAGCCAAAGAGACGGAGCCTACTCACACGACCTCCCCCAACGCGGCGACAGACCGAGTGACGCCGCAGACAGGCCGCACGACCGGGGAGCACAGCCGTCACCGCCGTTCCAAAGCATAGCGGAACCTCGCCGCAACACCGCCTAAACGGGCTCGGGTAGCCTATCCTGTCTACATCTCCATCGCACGGATAACGACATGCAGACACAGCTTCCCATCACCCGCCGCATCAGCTTCAGCATCGTTCCCGCCCTGCTCGCCGCCGTCCTGCTGCAACCGCTGACAGCCTCGGCCGCGCCTTCCGCAGACGCCGTCACGGGCACCTGGGTCACGCCGAACGACAAGTCGCACGTCGTCATCGCACGCCAGACCGACGGCAGCTATGCCGGCAAGATCGTCTGGCTCAAACAACCGGACTATCCGAACGGTTTCAAAGACCCTGCGCTGGCGGGCAAACCCAAGATCGACCGCCACAATCCGGACAAGGCTCTGCGCACGCAACCCGTTCTTGGGTTGAAGGTATTGCACGGCTTCCGCTACCAGCCCGCACAGGGCGACTGGGACAAAGGCTCTTGCTACGACCCGGAGGACGGCAAGACCTACAACTGCAAGATGTGGCTGAGCGACGACGGCAAGAAACTTCAGGTGCGCGGCTACGTGTGGATATTCCACAAGACGCAGACCTGGCAGCGCCTGACCGGGAAATGACGGCACGGCCTCGCGGAGGATGATGCATTCGCCCGCCGCCCCTGCCCGTACTCTTCCCGTCGGACATCAAGAACCATAACGGGAAATCGGCATGGAGCAGCAGGCCGCGCAGTCGCGCGCCGACCAGGTCCGCACCTTTCGCGTGGAACTGGAAATACTGGATTCCGATGACGTGCTGACCTTGCCCGAGCAGGCCAAGGCGCACGTACGCGGCTATCACGACGCACTGCTGCACGCCGCCTCCGAACGCTTCGACATCGACACCAGCCAGACGCAAAAACGCCTGTCCTGGAGCATGCGCATCGCCTCGTTCATCGGTGCGCTGGCCCTGTCTGCCGCGGTATTCTTCTTTTACCGCTTCTGGGGGCTGCTCGGCACCCCGGCCCAAACGCTGATCCTGGTCGCCGCGCCCCTGCTGACCACCCTCGCGGTGGAATGGATCGCCCGGCGCGAACGCCAGGGGCTGTATTTCACCTCGCTCGCCGCCCTCGTGGCCTTCGCCTGTTTCGTGCTCGACCTGAGCATGCTGGGGCGAATCTTCAACATCACGCCTAGCGAGAATGCCTTTCTCGCCTGGGCGGCCTTCGGCCTCATCCTCGCCTACACCTACGGCCTGAAACTGATCCTGGTCGCCGGCCTCACCAGCCTCATGGGCTATCTCGCGGCCACCGTCGGCACCTGGAGCGGCATGTACCGGCTCTCCTTTGGCGAGCGTCCCGAGAACTTCGTAATGGCCGGCCTGCTGCTGTTCGCCGGCGGCCTCGTGCTGCCGTCCCGACGCCCGGCCTTCGCCGCGATCTACCGCGTATACGGCCTGCTGGTCGTCTTCATCGCCATGCTCATCCTGTCCAACTGGGGCAATGCCAGCTATCTCCCGCTCAGCACCACGGCCATCGAGAACACCTACCAGATTCTCGGCCTCGTCGGCAGCGCCCTCGCCGTCTGGCTCGGCATCCGCCGCCTGTGGCCCGGCCAGGCCAATCTCGGCATCACCTTCTTCGTCCTGTTCCTGTACACCAAGCTGTTCGACTGGCGGTGGGACTGGATGCCGAAATACCTCTTCTTCCTCCTGCTCGGCCTCATCGCCGTAGGCCTGCTGCTGGTGCTCAAGCGCCTGCGCGCCGCCACCCGGGAGCCGGCCACATGAAGCGCAAAGGCTTTCTGCTCGCGATCGCCTTCGTCCTGCTGGCCAACGTCGTCGTGCTCGCCGGCGTCGCCTACAATCGCAGCGGCGCCCCCACCTCCGAACTGCAGCTCACCGCCCGCGAGGTATACATCGCCCACAGCTACTACGGCCTCGGCCGCGAGAACAGCGGCGTATCGCTGTACCTGCGCTGGCATCGCCCGGAAGGCCCCGGCCAATCGGTTCTGAACGAGCAAAAGCTGCTGACCATCGGCTTTCACAAACCCAGGGCTTATGTGGACAGGCGCGGCTGGCGCCATAGCATGGTGAGCCGGACGCGCGAGGCCTACCTCGTGCTGGAATACGGCGGTACCGCTTGGCAGCGACTGCTCGAAACCCGCCGGACGAAGCTCGACGAAGAGCTGAAAACCGTGAAGTCGGAAACCCGGCGCCAGCGCCTCCAGACAAGCTTCGAACGCTTCGCCAAAACCGCATCGCGCCTGGTGCTGGTCGACGTCGGCAACGCCCCAGGGGCCCTGCGGGCACGCTATCCCGACCGCAGGCGCTACCTCATCGCCAAGGCGCGCATAACGGCTTACCAGATCTACCGCAGAAACGGCAGCGGTGCCCCTCAACCTGCTCTGCGCGGCAGCGTATCCCGGCTCCTGCCAGGAACCATATCGGTGCCGCACACCGATACCGCCGCCATCCTCGCACTGAATTCCCAGCGCTACTCCAGCCACCACGGCACCCCCGTCCCCACGGTGACGCTGGCCTACGGACAACGCTACGAACCCTGGATCGTCGGGGTCGGCAAGGCAGGCGGCGGCCAGCCGGCAACCGAATAGCCGGTTCTTACTGCCTCGCGAGCTTTTCCTTCGCATCGAGCCGTGCCTGCATGGCCTCGACATGCGAGGCCACCCGCTTCGCTGAACTCTTCGCAAACAACCCCGTCATGCTGTCGAAACCGTAGCCGGCAAAGAAACAATAACTGAGCGTCAATTCCTACGGCTTGTCGAACAGGAAAATAAGTCCCACGAACACGATGAATGCCCGCGCCAATGCCGCCAGCGTGGACCCCGTTCTCGCGGCCAGAAAATAGCCCCAATCGGAAAAATAGGCCTCGTCTGGGAAAACACCTTGTCCTGCCTGTTCTTACCCTGATCAACGAGCCAATGGACCAGGACACCGGCGCATACCGCCAGCCACCCCTTCAGAAGCACGGTTGCTTCGTTGATCGGCCCATAGGGCGTTTCCAGTGCCAACACACTGTCGACCGTATGCCAACACGCGAACACGGTCGCCATCGCGGTGAACAGCAAAATCACGAGTCCATGCCGGAACGCTCTTTCCACCACGCACCGCGGATAACGGTAGATGAACCCCGCATTCGGATCGACCAATCCTCCGATGATTTTCGCAGGCTTCCACGACAGGTAATTCAACACTTTCTGGCGGCTACTTTCTGCCGGCAATTCGTCTTCGAACACGAGATGGAACGGCAAGATATAGCCGGGACGCGCCAAGGCCAGCCAGCCATTCACACGCTCAGGGATCGTGACATACCCGACGAACAGTTCGATCTCGGTCGCCTGCTCTTCGAACATGGCAATCCAGCGCATCAGATTGGACGTATCGTTCGCATCGTGGTTATCAGGCGAATTCAACTGCTGCGACAGTGCGGGCGAGATCCCGGGAAACAATGGGTTCTCTCTCATTCTCTCCCAGAGATTGACGATGTGCCGAACAGTATCCTTGTGATCTTGCACATCCTCGCTCAACTTATTAAGCCCCTTCACAAGCTGATCGATCTGCTGCCAGGATTTTTGCAAAAACTCGCTTGCTTCCGGACGGCTTGCAGCGTCCCGATTTAATGTCCCTGACCATGCCATTCATATCCACTATTTCAGAACGGACAAATCGTGACTTTTCTACGAGTTCCAACCAAAGCCTCTCTTGTCTCCCATCATGACCGAAGGTTTCTTCCCTCAGGCAGAAACAGCCGAACCAGCGACACAAATACCTTCTGCACGCTCCCAGAAACGTGGTTGATTTCGTGTGTTCCCCGGAAGACTCCGAAGCACGATCAGCATCGACGACCGGAATTTTTGTCATCACGCCTCCAAAAGCCACCCAAAAGTTATTGATATAGCGCAAAACCAAATTCGCTGAAACCTTATTGAGGAGATATTTCCAATATGAGGGGCGAAGCCTTGCATCTATACCATTCCTTCATCATCCCCGCCCAAACGCCCCACATAGGCCACACTCGGGCCAACGTTCCTTCGCAGCAACCCCAAGGCACTTGGTTCGACACATGCAACTATCGACCTTATTGGCGGGAATCGACGTGGCGGCTCCAGCGCTGGATATATCCGGTCTGTCGCTGGATTCGCGCTGGGTGAACCCCGGCGATGCCTTCGTCGCACTGCCCGGAACCAACAGCAACGGCCTCGCCTATCTCGACGACGCAGCAGCGCACGGCGCCGTCGTGGCACTGACCGAGAAGGAACCGTCAACCCCGGCCCCGTTGCCCGTCGTGGTCGTACCGGAACTGCGAACGCATCTGGGCACGCTCGCGGCGCGTTTCCACGGTCATCCCGATCGGGAACTGACGCTACTGGCGGTCACGGGCACGGACGGCAAGACCTCCACCGCGCACTACATCGCCCAGGCGCTCGGCGAACTCGGGTTCCCTTGCGCGGTGATCGGCACGCTCGGAGCCGGTTGGCCCGGCGAACAGACTGCTGAAGACAATGGACTGACCACGCCGGACGTCATCGGCCTGCACCGCACGCTGGCCCGGTTGCGCGCACAGGGCGCACGCGGCGTAGTGCTGGAAGCCTCCTCGCACGGCCTGAGTCAGGGGCGCCTGGACGGCATAAAGATAGACGTGGCGGTGCTCACGCACCTGAGCCGTGACCATCTTGACTATCACGGCTCGATCGAAGCCTATGCGGCCGCCAAAAGGCGGCTGTTCGAACGCAGTGAACTGCATACGGCGGTGCTCAACGAGGACGACGCCTTCGGCCGCGATTGCCGTACCCGGCTTGCCCCCGGCGTACGTGCCCTCGGCTACAGCCTGCAGGGGCGGGCATCGGCGGCCCTGCGGGGACGCCTGCATCGGGCCGGTCCCGGCGGCCTGGCGCTCGACGTCGCCGCGAACGGGCGTGAACGGCGCCTCTCCACCAAGCTCGCGGGCAGCTTCAACGTCTCCAATCTGCTGGCTGCGCTAGGCGCTCTGCTCGCGCTCGGCGAAGACCTCGACAATGCGACGGCAGCGCTCTCCAAGGTCACGGCCGTTCCGGGACGCATGGAGCTTTTCGCCAATCCGAACCGCCCGCTGACCGTGGTCGACTACGCGCATACCCCGAACGCACTGGAATCCGTGCTCACCGACTTCCGCGGCTACGTACCGGGCCGGCTGTGGTGCGTACTGGGAGCCATGGGCAACCGTGACAAAGGAAAGCGTCCGTTAATGGCGGCGGTGGCGGCGCGTCTGTCCGATCGCATCATCCTCACCGACTCCATCCCGAACGACGAAGATCCCGCCCTCATCATCGAAGACCTGAGTTCAGGCCTGCCGCCCGGCACTGCTGCCGAGGCCATCCGCTCGCGCGAGGCCGCCATCGCTCATGCACTGGCCAGCGCCGGCCCGAACGACGGCGTACTGATCACCGGCACCGGAAAGGGCAACGAACGTTCCACGCCCGATGCAAATGGGCGTCTTTCCTATTCGGACCACGCCCAGGTAAGCGCCTGTCTGAGCAAGCAGGCTCGTTAGGTACAGGAACGCGCTGGATAACGACGAATGGGGCTGCAATTGGTTTGGCGCGAAACGAAGGCCTGTTTCCAAATACCGGCGACTTCTGCTGTCGACCCAGGCTGTGTGAAAACGTGAACCAAGCCCGCCCCAGTTGATCCAAGTAATAGGTGAGCAACTCGGGGCTGAAGATGAAGCGATTTATCGAAGGCGAGCATCGCCAGCAGGCGACCCTGTTCCCAGAAAGTCTTGATGAGTTTGTCGCCGAAGACAACCCGGTTCGCGTGGTGGATGTGTTTGTTGATGAGCTGAATCTGTCGGGGCTGGGCTTCAAAACCACAGCCGAAGCCACAGGCCGTCCGGGCTACCATCCGGCGACGCTGCTCAAGCTGTTCATCTACGGTTATCTCAATCGCGTGCAGTCCTCTCGCTGTCTGGAGCGCGAAGCGCAACGCAACGTCGAACTGATGTGGCTGACGGGGCGTCTGGCCCCGGACTTCAAGACGATTGCCGACTTTCGCCGGGACAACGGTGAAGCGATCCGCCTGGTGTGCTGTGAGTTCGTGATGCTGTGCCGCAAGCTGGCGCTGTTCACGGACGCCTTCGTCGCGATCGACGGCAGCAAGTTCAAGGCGGTGAACAACCGCGACCGGAACTTTACCAAGGCCAAGCTCAAGCGACGCCTTGAGCAGATCGACGAGAGCATCGAACGCTATCTCGGTCAGATCGCCAGTGCGGACCGCCAGGAGGCAGCGGTGGCCAAAGCCAAGGCCGAGCGCCTTGAGGACAAGATCGCTACGCTCAAGCAGGAGATGGCTCGGCTAAAAAAGCTTGAGGTCCGGATGCTTGGCGCACCGGATCAACAGATCTCGCTCACCGATCCCGATGCCCGCTCCATGGCCACCAGTGGCCGCGGTACGGGGATGGTCGGCTACAACGTCCAGACCGCGGTCGATGCCAAGCACCATCTGATCGTGGCGCACGAGGTCACCAACGTGGGCCATGACCGAACCCAGCTGGCTCGTATGGCGAGACAGGCCAAAGCGGCCATCGGTGCTGAACGCCTCGACGTCGTCGCCGATCGCGGCTACTTCCGCGGAGAAGAACTGCGGGCCTGCGACCAAGCACAGATCACGACGTATCTACCCAAGCCACAGACCTCCGGCAACCTGGCCAGAGGCCAGTTCGGCAAACGGGACTTTATCTATCGTCGCGAGGACGACGAATATGAATGCCCGGCCGGTCAACGCCTGATCTACCAGTTTACCCGCCAAGAAAACGGCCTGACGATCCACCGCTACTGGTCCTCGGCCTGTCCGAAGTGTGCGATGAAACCGCAGTGCACGATCGGCGACTATCGGCGCGTCAGCCGCTGGGAACATGAGGCGGTGATCGAAGCAGCCGAGCGACGCCTGGATGAACAGCCCGAACGCATGCGCGTGCGTCGCTCAACGGTGGAGCATCCCTTCGGAACACTCAAAGCCTGGATGGGTCACACGCACTTCCTGACCCGGACCTTGCCACGAGTGAGTACCGAAATGAGCCTGCATGTGCTGGCCTACAACCTCAAACGCGTGATGGCCATCATGGGAACGCAACCCCTGATGGCGGCAATACGGGCCTGATGGCCTATATCAGCACCATTCACCCGTAGGCAGACCGCCAAGGCGCTGAACTGCATATCGGCGCGATAGCGGTGCGGTCAAAAATGACCGCCATGTGCTCGGCTGACGACCCGTGTTCGGCGCTTCCTGGGCACTCAATCAGGAAAAACTGCGTTTACACACGGCCTGGACCCACTGCAGCCATTTGCATCTTTCCCTCAGAGAGTCAGCTATCCCGCACATTGCGGACGGCTAGATCCACAGAGAGCCAGGAAGCATCTAGAAATCTGGCGGCTATTCGGGCTCGCCTGAACAATATTAAATCTTAATCATCTAACCCTTGAATGCGAGTAACTGCCAAGCACGAGGGGTGTGATGCGTTCACGTCAAAGACAGAACCAGTCTGACTGGGTTGCGCATGATCAACCGACCGCAGGCGTCGAACGCATAGAGGCGTTCTTTCAAGGGAACGCCTATGCAATGCATCGCCACGACACCTATGCCATTGGCCGCACCCTCGCGGGTGTACAGAGCTTTCATTACCAGAAAAGCATGCGTCACAGTTTGCCTGGCCATACGATTGTTCTACACCCGGACGAACCACATGATGGGCAGGCTGGTACACATGAAGGTTTTCGCTACCGGATGATCTATATCGAACCCGCGCTTTTCCATGATGTGCTCGAAGGCAAAACCCTACCGTTCATTGATGGCGGCGTATCGACCGATCCTCGCTTGCATTACGCGCTGGAGGTGCTGCTACCCCGAATGTCTTCGCCATTGCAGCCTCTCGAACAAGATGAGGCCCTTGCCGAACTGGCATTGGCGTTGGCTGCAGTCTCAAACGCGTCCCCTGTCTCTGCATCCCGTTGCTTCGCGAGCGCACGACGCGCGAGAGAGTACCTGCACGCGCACTTGGATCAACAAGTCACGCTCGACGAATTGGAACAAGCAACAGGGCGTGAACGTTGGCGTTTGATTCGCGACTTTCGTGCGTTCTACAGCACAAGCCCGTATCGCTATCTGACGATGCGACGACTCGAAGTCGCGCGCAAGAGAATGCTTCAAGGGTGCACACTGATCGATGCCGCAATGGGGGCCGGCTTTGCCGATCAAAGTCATATGACACGCCATTTTACTAAAACTTACGGCATGCCCCCTGGCCGCTGGCTACAAATTGCTCGCGCACAAGCAAATTGCGTCGTTATCTGATTTGCACGATCGTTCAAGATGTGTATCCCGCTCCGGATATAGGGTTGTATCTGCCCATATCCAACGGAGTACAGCATGACTCAGATTTCTGAATTGGCACCCGACTCTCGTGGCCAAGGCGTTGCAATCAATTTGATCGAAAAAGTCGGCCGCATTAAAGAACACTGGCAGCCGCGTGTGATCGTCGAAATGAACGACTATCAGTTCAAAGTCGTTAAGCTGGAAGGCGACTTTGTATGGCATCAGCATGCCGAGACCGATGAAACTTTCCTGGTACTCGACGGAAATTTGCGGATCGATTTCAGGGATAGATCGATATTGCTACAGCCTGGTGAGTTAGCGGTCATCCCCAAAGGGGTTGAGCACAAGCCGTTTGCGGGCGCAGAGGTCAAACTGCTACTGATCGAGCCGCGTGGGGTGCTGAATACAGGAGATTCAGAAAACGATCGAACGGCCCAAAATGATGTTTGGATCTAACACACCGGGCTCGGCGCATACAGATGCTAGTAGTTGTGCGGCCAAGCGTAGCGGCGGGGCGACTAATCCCTATAAGGCCAGAATTGATGCTCATAGTCGGATAACGGACGGTCAAGGCTGCTCCACGGAACTTCCGCTTCTGGCCGTTTATTGCCGTTAACTGGCTAAATCCCACTCATTTCGACATCACCCGAAGCAATCCTCATGCCTCCAATCCGGTTCCACCACCTTCGCCCAAGCGCTCGCCGATGAACTCGACGAATGAACGCAGCTTGGCCGAAGCGCGCATATGCGGCGGCCAGACCAGGACGGTCGGACGTGCCTTGAGGTGCCATTCGGACAGAACCCTCTGCAGCGTGCCGGCAGCAAGCTCCTCCTCGATCAGCGCTTCCGCCAATACTGCGACTCCCAAACCGGCGAGAGCGGCCCGTCGCAGAGCCACAACGTTATCGGAACGGAATGCGCCGGCGACGGGCACGGCGCGTGTCTCATCACTCCGCCTGAAGCGCCACACGGGGTGCTCTCCCCAATGCGCAAAACTGAGGCGACTGTGCTGCAGAAGGTCCTCCGGTTCGCGGATCGCCGGACGCTCGGCCAGGTAGGCCGGGCTGGCGCAGGCCGCGACCCGATACGGCCGAAGCCTTCGCTCCACAAGCCCCTGATCGACGCCTTCGCCCGTGCGGACGGCGACATGGAAACCCTCGTCGACCAGGTCCACAACACGATCGGTAACGCTCAGCTCGACTTCGACCTCCGGATACGCGCGCTGGTAATCGGCAATCGCATCCACCAACAGCTCGGCACCGAGCGCCGTCGGCGCACTGACGCACAGCGTCCCGCGCGGCTGGCTGCGCATCTCCTCCGCCAGACCGTCGGCCGACTCCACCTCCGCCAGGATCGAACGCGCACGTTCATAGAATTCCAGCCCCAGATCGGTCAGGCTTTGGCGCCGCGTCGTGCGCGCCACCAGCCTGCCGCCCAGGCGCCGCTCCAGCGCCTGCACATGCTTGCCGACCATGGTTCCGGAAACGCCGAATTCCTCGGCAACCGCCGCAAAGCTGCCCTTTTCGGCGACGCGCACGAATACGGCCAGTGTCTTCAGATAATCCATTCGCAACCTTTAGATTGATAATCCGACAACCAAAATGCCGATGATCAATTAAAATATTGCGAATAGAGTGCTCCGACGACTCAACAGGAGCAACCGACATGCAGCAGCGATCCCCGTTTTCCCTCATCCTGGCTCTGACCGCCGCGCTGGCCGCGGCGGTATGCGCATACGCAGCGCAGGCGGCAAGCATCGCCCACACCTTCACACTTCCACCCGACTTCTATCCGGAAAGCATCGCCGTTGGTCCGCACGGCACGTTCTACATCGGCAGCTGGCGTCATGGCTCGATCGCGCGACTGCGCCCGGGGGAAACGACGGCCCGCGTCTTCGTGCCGTCCGGCAGCAGCGGGTTGACCAACACGCAGGGCGTACTGGTCGATAGCAAACGCGGGCTGCTGTGGGCCTGTTCAAGCGATATCGGCTACTCCACCGCGCCGCATCATCCCTCCGCGCTGAAGGCCTTCGACCTGAAAACCGGTGCGCCGCGCGGCAGCTATGCCCTGCCCGGCGGCGGTCTTTGCAACGATCTCGCCCTCGCGCATGACGGCCGCATCTTCGTCACCGACTCGCTGCACCCGCGCATCCTCGTGCTCGACGGCGTGCACGACGAATTGAAACCCTGGCTTGTTGCGCCGCAGTTCTACCCGAAAAGCGGCCCATACTGCCTCAACGGCATCGCCATCGAACCGGGCCACGCCATTTACGTCGGTCTGGTCACAGCCGCGCCGAAACTGTTCAGGATTCCTCTGCGCGCCGATGGTTCTCCGGGCAGGGTGGAAACGATCCGCTTCCCGCGCACCTTGAAGAACGCCGACGGCATCCGCTATCTGGACCACAACCGCCTGCTGGTCTTCGAAACCAACGCCTTCGCCAAGAACGATCCGCTGGACGGTCGCGTCAGCCTCGCCACCGTGCACGCAAACGGCTCGGCCACGCTAGACACTCTGGTCAACGGACTCGCTTCGCCTTCATCCGGCCTCGCTTACGGCAGACGTGTCTATTTCATTCAGACGAAGTACGCGATTCTCTTCAAGCACGAACCGGGCGACTCTGCCGTTATCCCGCACGGCGTGCCGTTCACGGTACAGTCCGCGCCGCTACCCGCGCAGGCCGGCACCCACTGAGGGATTTTTCCTCACAGCAGTACGGACACCCACGCCGAAACCAGCAGCAACAATCCCAGGCCGCGGTTCATGTAAACCATGCGCCGCGGCGACCCCAGCAGGCGCCCGGTGCCCGCCCCCAATACCACCCACGCGCCCACGCAGGGCAGCGACACCAGATAGAACAGCAGCGCCATCTCCAGGCTGCCTCCGGCATGCCCCAGCGCCGCACCGGAGAACACCGTCACCGCCGACAAGGCCATGATCCACGCCTTGGGATTCACCAGTTGCAGACCGACGGTGCCGACGAAACCCAGCGGTGCCTTGCGTTCCCGGACGCCGTCCCCGTCGAGATGTGCCGGTGGACTGCTGAATATCTTCCACGCCAGCCAGCTCAACCAGGCCACGCCGATCCACGACAACACCTCCTGCACCAGAGGCTGGCGCAGGAGCAGTTCGCCAAGCCCCAAGCCCGCCAGCAGCAACAGGCTCGCCACCCCGGCGCCCGCTCCCAGCACGGCGGGCAGGGCCGCAGCCCAGCCGTGGCGGGAACTGATGGCGAACACCAGGATATTGGTCGGCCCCGGCGTCACGGCCATGACGGCGGAAAACAGCAGGAACGGCGCCCACGCCTCCATCTTCAGGCCACCTCGAACGGCGCATGAGGCGGGGCGGATGAACAAACCGGGGCATGCATGGCGGTCTCCTCGCATTGTTTTCGAGGGACCGATATTGGCGCGGACCGGGGACTCAGTCTGGAACGTTTGAGCATCGCCTGCGGTAGTGCGCCGGAGTCAGCCCGTAGGCCCGCCGGAACCAGCGCCCCAGATGACTCTGGTCGGCGAAACCCAGATCGGCGGCAGCAGCCGACGGCGACACGCCTAGCGCCAGCATGCGCCGCGCCCTGGCCAGCCGCAGCTGGATGAAGTACGCGTGCGGCGGCATGCCGAAGGCGGCCTTGAAGGCCCGCGTCAGCCGGAAACGGTCGGTGCCCACCACCCGGGCCAGATCGTCCAGCCCGATGTCCTCGGCCATATGCGCATGCAGATAGTCCCGCGCCTGCAGGGCAACCGACGGCAGACGCGGACTGCCCCCCATCCGCATACGCCATCGCACGTGGTGCGTCAGCTTGTCGAACAGCGCATCCAGCGCGCTCTGCCGGACGATGCGCAGCTCCTTGCTCTGCAGGGCCTTGAACGCGACCGAGATTGCCTGCGCCAACGGTGCATCGGCGGTCAGCGAGACGTCGAAATGCAGCTCGTAGCCGCAGGGCACCTCCCCGTACACCAAGCGCAGCTCCCGCATCAGCCACTGCGGATCGATATACAGCGAGCTATAGGTGAAACTCGCGTCCTCGGGTGCCTCGCCGTCGTGGATCTCGCCGGGCTCGAGCATGAACACCTTGCCGCGCGTACTGCTGTGCCGCTGTCGCCGGCAGTTGAACTGCTGCACGCCCTGCTCGGTCACCCCGATCAGATAACTGTCGTGCCAGTGCGGATCGTAGGCATGCCCCTCGAAATGCGCGCGCAGCGTCTCGATACCGGTCTCGCTATCCTGAGAAAGATCGATCCAATCGCGTGGAGACATATGTCACTCGAAGCAGACGCCAATCGTTGCCTAAACATAATTCTAGCCGCCTCGGCGCAACGGTCTGGAACATTTGTGCAGCCCTGCCCGAGCATGGCGAGACGGCACGGCTTGTCCGATAATCAGGGCATAGTCACGTGCAGCGGGGAAGACTCATGGCGAGCGGATGGGCAAAAGACGGCGCGGTTCAGGACCAGATCGACGACACCGTTCAGGACGCATTACAGCGCGCACGCAGCCAGCTGCCACAGGGTCAGCAAAGCCTGACGCACTGCGAGGAATGCGGCGAGGAAATCCCCCCGGCGCGCCGCCAGGCGCTCAAGGGCGTGCGCCTGTGTGTAGCCTGCCAAGAGGAACATGACAAACAGGCCACCGCTTTCAGCGGCTACAACCGCCGCGGCAGCAAGGACAGCCAGCTGCGCTGAGGCCTTCGCGCCCCCTAGCGGCGGCGCTCACCCGGGTGCGCCATCTTCGCCGCCCGCATGGCATCGGTCAAAATCAGGTGCGGATGAATCGCGGCGGCGAACCGTTCCAGCGTCAGGCCGTGGCGCATCGCCAGCACCACTTCGCCCATAATGTCCGCGGTCCCTTTGACCAGGGCATGGATGCACACGATGCTCCGGCCCCCGCGCCGATAGACGAGCGCAGGCGAGCAAAGGCCGCGCCGCTGATCTCGGTGCGGGCATCGCCGCGGTAATCGTACTCGGCCACGCCCCCGTCCTGCCCGGCCGCACGGGCCCCTCCTCGGTGAGCCCAGCCATGGCCAGTTCGAGATAGGAGAAAATCACCGCGCTGTTGTAATCCCGGCGCGGGAACGCGACCGGCACACCGAGCAGATGACGGGCCACGACCAGCGCCTGCGCGGTGGCCCAATGCGCGAACATGGGGTTGACCACCAGATCGCCGGTGGCATGGATGCCGGACTCGTCGGTCTGCAGAGTGTCGTCGACCTTGATGCCGCGACGGTCATGTCGCACCGCGGTCGTCCCCAGGCCGAGTCCCTCGACGTTGGGAGGGCGGCCTGCGACGATGGCCCTCCACCTGCGCGGGGTTGTCCGTCCAGACTGTAGCGAACGGTATGCCGGTTTTCCTCGCCTTCAATCGACTCGATCTTCACGCCGGTTCGCAGACTTATGCCTTCAGCCGCCAGACACTCGGCGAGCAGGCCGGCAAGCATGGCGTAAATCTACGCCATTTCCACACCGACCGATCCGCCGCCGATCGAGGCCAGCGACTCCGGCACAGCATCGATTTCGATCAGCCCCGTCGAATCGAGCACGCCGGGCAGATCGGCGCCGGGAATGGAAGGGCGCGAAGGCAGAGAACCGGTGACGAGGATCGCACGATCGAAACGCAGTTCGCGCCGGCTGCCGTCCGCCTTGATCACCGCCATCCGCGACCCGATGAGGCGGGTCCGGCCGAACGCCACCTCAAGACTCGGTATCGCCTTGACCTTGGCCGGCGCGCCCTAGACGCGCTGCTCGAGGATATGGATGTGGGTACATGCACCGGTGCTTCGTTAGCCAGCTCCTTGGAAACATAGCCTCACGGCGCAGTTTCAACGGCGTTTTCGTTCGCAGCATATCCGCATTGACATATGTTGATTTTAATCCGAGTCACAGCGCATCTTCATCGGAAGCTGGGCCCGGATGCTCGCACCCGCTCCGCGGCCAGTATCCAATCTTGTGCTAAGCTCATTCCGTTCGCTGCCCGTCCCCGGGCGGCACGCATACAAGCCACGGTTCGCGTAGCTTAGTTCTAAAGCTCTCCGGAGCTGTTCCGCGATCGCGCAGATCGCGGTGTTGCCACAAACGGCAAACGTCGCTGACATTCACACGACCCCAAACGCCCGTGCTTATCCTCCGTGGAAGAAGCCCGCGTTGGTCGTCCCATTCGAGGACACGCCATGACATTGAACAAACGCAAACTCGGCAGCCAGGGGCTCGAGGTTTCCGCTATCGGCCTGGGCTGTATGGGCATGAGCCAATCCTACGGCCCGGCAGACGAAGCCGAGTCCATCGCCACGCTGCACCGCGCCATCGAACTCGGCTGCAACTTCCTCGACACCGCCGAGGTCTACGGCCCCTTCTCCAACGAGGACCTGCTCGGTCGCGCGCTGGCCGGCAAGCGCGATCAGGTCGTGCTCGCGACCAAGTTCGGCTTCCGCATCGAGGACGGCAAGATGACCGGCGCCAACAGCCGTCCCGAGCACATCCGCGAAGTCGTAGAAGGCTCGCTCAAACGCCTGCGCACCGACCACATCGACCTGCTCTACCAGCACCGCGTCGACCGCGACGTACCCATCGAGGAGGTAGCCGGCGCCGTCGGCGAACTGGTGCAGCAGGGCAAGGTGCGTTTCTTCGGCCTGTCGGAAGCCGGCGTCGGCAACATTCGGCGCGCCCACGCCGTACACCCGGTCAGCGCGGTGCAGAGCGAGTATTCGCTGTGGGAGCGCAATCTGGAGCAGGACGTCATCCCCACCCTGCGCGAACTGGGCATCGGGCTGGTGCCATTCTCGCCGCTGGGACGCGGCTTTCTCACCGGCGCGATCAAACGCGCCGAGGAGTATCCCGAAACCGACTTCCGCCGCAACGACCCGCGCTACCAGGGCGAAAACTACGACATCAACATGCAGGCCGCGCAGACCGTGCGCGAAATCGCCGAAGGCCTGGGCGCCAAACCGGGACAGATCGCGCTCGCCTGGCTGCTGCACAAGGGAGAGGACATCGTGCCCATCCCCGGCACCAAGCGCCGCCGGTACCTGGAGGAGAACGTCGCCGCCGCGGCCATCGCGCTCGATGCCGCGCAGATGCAGACGCTCGACCAGGCACTGGCTCCCGAAAGGATCTCCGGGCCGCGCTACCCCGAACGCATGATGGCGATGGTCGACCGCTGAATGCCGCGCTCATCGCACTCGTTCCATCAACTCAAGGACGAACAACCATGCCAAACAACGAACAGACGCCGGTCTGGTTCATCACCGGCTGCTCCACCGGCTTCGGCCGCGAACTGACCAAACTGCTGCTCGCGCAGGACTACCGCGTGGTGGCCACGGCGCGCGACGCCGGCAAGCTACGGGATCTGATCGAAGGCCACCCGAACACCGCCCTAACCCTGTCGCTGGACGTCACCGACCGCGAGGCGATCGGCCGCGCCGTACGGCAGGCCGAGGACAGGTTCGGCCGCATCGACGTACTGGTGAACAACGCCGGCTACGGCTATCTGGCCGCCGTCGAGGAAGGCGAGGACGAGCCCGTGCGCAAAATGTTTGACACCAACGTCTTCGGGCTCATCGACGTGACCAAGGCGGTGCTGCCCGGCATGCGCGCCCGCCGCAGCGGCCACATCATCAACCTCTCGTCCATCGGCGGGCTGGTCAGCTTCGCCGCGAGCGGCTACTACCATGCCACCAAGTTCGCGGTCGAAGGCCTGTCCGGTTCGCTGGCGATCGAAGTGGAACCGCTCGGCATCAAGGTCACCGCAGTCGAACCGGGACCGTTTCGCACCGACTTCGCCGGCCGCTCGCTCGTGCAATCCGCGATCGAGATCAACGACTACGCGGAAACGGCCGGCCTGCGCCGCCGGCAGACGCATGACCGCGACGGCAAGCAGCAGGGCGATCCGGTACGCGCCGCGCAGGCGCTCATCGACATCGTCGCCTCGCCGACTCCGCCGCGGCACCTGCTGCTCGGCAAGCCGGCGCTCGACCTCGCGCGCGAAGGTCTGGAAGCCAAGAAACGCGACTTCGACGCCTGGGAGCAAACCACGCTGGGCGCGGACTATCCAGACGCGGCGTCGAACTTCTGAGCCGCATCGCCGGCCGGAAGGGCTGGGAAACGCCATGGGTGCCCTTTGCGAGGCGCCCATGGCGAAATCAATCCGGTTCGCGGCGTGCAAAAGCTTCCGTCAGCAGCAGCCCCCGCCCGCCTGTTGCGCTTGCGCCTTGGGTGCGCAGCAGGCCGTCGCCCCGCTATCCTCCGCCTCGTTGAAGGTCGGGATGTCGCTGAGCGAATGGAAGCCCTCCCAGGCAACGCCTTGCGGATCGACCGACCAGTATTTGTTCGAACGCACATAGCAGCAGGCGGCGCCGGTCTCCTCGACCGACGGCAGTTCTGCCGACTCCAGACGCTCGTTGATCTGCGCCAACTCCTCGTCGGACTCCACCTGGAAACCCAAATGGTCCAGGCCCGGCTTGGCGCCGCGCTGGGAAATCGCGAAGTTCACGCGCGGATCGTCGAGCATCCACTTGGCGTAGTCGGGTTTGGTCACCGTCGGCTCGGCGCCGAAGAGCGACGTGTAGTAACGGATGCTGTCGCCCAGATCGGCGACGGACAGGTGCACGTGGAAGCGTTTCATCGGCATTCTCCTGGTCAGGACGCCGCGCAGGCAGTGCCGTCGATGTCGCAGCACTGGCCCTGGCAGCAATTCTCGGTGAGGTATTCGATCACGCCGCTCATGGCTTCGAAGTCGGCCTGATAGTGGATGTAGCGGCCGTCCTGGCGCTTGCGCAGCAATCCCGCCTGCACCAGTTCCTTGAGATGGAACGACAGCGTGGCCGGTGCGAGCGACAGCGCTTCGGACAGTGCGCTAGGCGTCATGCCTTCCGGCCCCGCCACGACGAGGCTGCGAAAGATCGCCAGACGGCTTTCCTGGGCCAGGGCGGAAAGAGCGGCAATGACCGTGTTCATCTCCATATTTCTATAATTCCATAATTATGGAATTAATAACACTCCAGACAACAAAATCAATCATCCCGCGCCCGGCACTGCCCGCTATCTTCAGCTCGCTGCAGGGCGCAAACCGCGCTATTGATCCTCGGCTGAACTTAAGTAGCTTGCTATTTAATCGCCTGCGTCATACCATGCGAACCCATGGGAAAGCTCACTCCAACCGAAGCGCAAAATCTGCCGGTACTCGAGCTGGATGCGCAGCTGTGTTTCGCCTTGTACGCGACGCAACTGTCCATGAACAAGGTGTATCGCAAGGTCCTGAGGTCGCTGAATCTGACCTATCCACAGTACCTGGTCATGCTGATTCTCTGGGAACACGACAGCCTGAGCGTTTCGGAAATCAGCGAGCGCCTACTGCTGGACTCCGCATCCGCGACGCTGACGCCGCTGCTGAAGCGCATGGACGCCGCAGGGCTGGTAACCCGCACACGCTCGCGCGACGACGAGCGACAGGTGCTGGTATCGCTGACCGAGGATGGACGGGCCCTGCAATCCAGAGCGGGCGATATTCAGCGCGCCGTCTTCGACGCCACGCACTGCTCGGCAGACGAACTGGTGGCGTTACGGGAGCAGTTGCATACGCTGCGTCGACACCTGGAAGAACCATCTTGATTTTTTTCGGCCTGTCTAATAGCGCACTATTAAATAGCTCGATAGTAACCACCGTGCGGCCACGCACCTAACCGAAGAGGTAAATCAACATGAGCATCGATACCATTCTCTACCGTACCGAAGCGAAGGTTACCGGCGGCCGCGACGGCCGGGCCGTCTCCTCCGACGGCGCGCTCGACGTAAATCTCGCCATGCCCAAGGAACTCGGCGGCAACGGGGCTAGCGGAACCAATCCCGAGCAACTGTTCGCGGCCGGCTATTCGGCCTGCTTTCTTAGCGCCATGAACTTCGTGGCCAGCCAGGAAAAACAGAAGTTGCCCGAAGGCACCAGCGTGACCGGCAGAGTCGGCATCGGTCAGATCCCAGCCGGCTTCGGCATAGAAGTGGAGCTGTACATCCAGGTGCCCGGCTTCAGCCGAGACGAAGCCGAAGAACTGGCGCACAAGGCGCATGCGGTGTGCCCATACTCGAACGCCACTCGCAACAACATCGACGTCACGCTGAACGTCGCGTGATCGGCATGGCGGCAGGGCGGCGGAAACGACGTCCTGCCGCAGTCGTCCTGTCCGACGCAGTGCTCAGATGCCGAAGCGCTGAACGAGTTGCTGCAGCTGACCGGCCATACCGCTCACCACCGTCGCACTGATGATATACGGCGACGAATACCAGCCGTACTGCGTGCCGCGATCGAGCACGAGCTGCATGGCTCTCTGCACCAGCAGCAGATAGACGAAGTCCGTCCAGTCCATACGCCGCGGCTTGCGCGGAGTTTACGGCTCGGTTTTCCTGCGCGGTGCCGCCTTGCGCAACCGATATTCCACTTGCCCTCGCCGCATCTGCAGCAACCGCGCCGCGGCCGATAGGTTGCCACCGGTCCTGGTCAGTGCGCGATCCAACAGCAGCGACTCTATCTCGTCAAAGGAAGGCAGCCGCTCCAACAGTTCGTCGACCAAACGCTGCTCCCGTTCCGTTGTCCGGGCACCTTCGCTGCCTGCCGGATAAGGCACCAACGCCCCTTCCAAACCCAGACTGAACGAACCGTCACCCAGCTTTTCGCCTCCGGCGAACAAATGCTGCACATCGAGGCAGCCCCCAGGCTCGGCGAGAATAACGCCGCGCTCGATCATGTTTTCCAACTCGCGCACGTTCCCGGGCCAGTCGTAGTCCAACAACGCGGCGTAGGCTCGCGACGTCAATCCGCGCACGTCCTTGTTGCAGCGCTTGGCATTTTTCCTGAGGAACAGCGCTATCAACAGGGGAATATCCTCCCGGCGGTCGCGCAGCGGAGGAATCACGATAGGAAACACATTCAGCCGGTAGAACAGATCGGTACGAAAGCGACCGGCTTCCACCTCGTCTCTCAGGTCCCGGTTGGCCGCCGCCACGACGCGCACGTCGACCCTGCGAACTTCGGTGCCCCCTACCCGCTCGATCTCCCTCTCCTGCAACGCGCGGAGTACCTTGCCTTGCGCCGGTAGAGACAGGCTGGTGATTTCATCCAGGAACAGCGTACCCCCATGGGCCCTCTCGAACCGCCCCGGTCGCGAACGGTCGGCGCCGGTGAAAGCCCCGCGCTCCACCCCGAACAACTCGGCCTCCACCAGATCCGGCGGTATGGCGGCGCAGTTGACGGACACCAGCGGCCCGTCGGAGCGGGAACTGATCGAGTGCATCGCACGCGCGAAACATTCCTTGCCGACGCCGCTTTCTCCCCTGAACAGCACCGTCGAATCGGTCGGAGCCACCTGGCGAACCAAATGCGCGACCGTGTTGAAGCCGGCGGATGCGCCTACGAATCCTTCGAAACCGTCTTGGTCAGGCACCTTCCCACGGCCCCGGGCACCCGTCCCATACCCCAGTTCGCAGGCTCCCACGAAGGTGTCGATCTCCAGAAATCCTGCATCCTCTGCACCGAGACCATCCCAATCCGCCAGCGGCTTCCCCACGACGCGGCAATGCTCGTGCCCCATGCCAGCGCATTCGACCTCGCGCCAATGGATGGGCACGCCGGTAACCGCTGTGCAATAACCATCGGCATAGCCGACCATGACCCAGCACACCGGCGAACCGCTCACCCCACTGTGCTGGAGATGCGCCTGCGCTTCCCAGGATGCCGTCCAGATATAGTCCCCCCAGAACTCCCCTCGCTCGATATCGAAACGCATGGCATCGATGGGTTGATTGCGAACGAACCCCTCGATCTCACGCAAGCGCGGCCCCAGCTTCAACGCATCGGACAACTGAGTATCCTCCAGTTCCCGTACGCGCTGCCCATCTTCGAACCCCTGTTGGTATCCGAGTCGGGTCAGCATCTCGCGCGCCTTCGCCGTACCGAGACCGGCAATCAGCTCACGGCGCAATCCTGCGAAGGAAGAGGCGTGCATTAGCAGCATCCGCTGATCGAACAACTGGATGTGCCCAGTGTGCGGCGAGAAATGAAGGTGCTCCGCAAGCAGCTCCGCATTCCCGGTGTCGTCTGCTGTCCGGCGACGCCCTTGTCGTGCCCGTGTCATCGACTCTCTCCTCCATTTCGCTCCGATGCCCAGCCGGTTCCGCAAATCCCCAAATCCGGGTTCGCGAAATTCCGCATTTATTGAAATCCCGTCGTCATCGAACTTGTGCGCCAAACCCGCAATATCTATTTTTGTTAGTTTTATCGATAGTTTACAAATACCCTCGGGAATTGGCCCGGGATTTGCCCTTCTCCTCTGGAAACTATAGCCAGCCGCGTCACCACCGGACGCGTAAGCCGCGGCGCGTGAAGAGCAGTGAGGAGAAACAGGACCATGACCGAGAAATCCACGGCACTACGGACGCAGATGCTGTCAGTCGTCGTTTCCGGCAGGAACCGGCGGCCGCGGGCGTGATGAGCTTCGAGCTTCGCTCACCCGATGCCGCTCCGCTTCCGCCGTTCACCGCCGGCTCGCACATCGATCTGGAACTGCCTAATGGCGCGATACGCCAGTACTCGCTCTGCAATGACCCTGCGGAGCGGGAGCGTTATGAGATAGGCATTCTGCTGGAACCCAACGGCCGCGGCGGCTCCCGCAGCGCCCACGAGAACCTGGCACGCGGCGACACCGTGCGCATCAGTCACCCGCGCAACCACTTCCCGGTGGTGCCCGCACCGCACTTCCTGCTGATTGCCGGAGGCATCGGCGTCACTCCGCTGCTGAGCATGGCGGATCATCTCGCGGCAGGCGGCGACTCGTTCGAATTGCACTATTGTGCCCGCTCTCCGGAGCGCACTGCCTACCTCAACCGCCTGCGCACAGCTTCATACGCCAGCCGTGTCCACTGCCATTTCGACGACGGCGACGCTGCACAGCGGCTGCAGGCAGAGCGTCTCTTCGCAGACTCGCCGCGCAATACACGGCTGTACGTCTGCGGCCCGAAGGGATTCATGGACTTCGTGACCGGCGCAGCACGCGCCGCCGGCTGGCCCGAGTCCCATATCCACTTCGAATACTTCGTCGGAACGACCGCCGCCACGGCAGACGACAGCTCTTTCGAAGTGATGCTCGCCAGCACCGGACAAGTGGTCACCGTCGCCGGCGACCGTACCGTGGCCCAGGCTCTGAACGACAACGGCATAGAGGTCGCGCTCTCCTGCGAACAGGGCATCTGCGGCAGCTGCGCCATGCGCGTGCTCGATGGCGTTCCCGATCATCGCGACCTCTATTTCAGCCCCGACGAGCATGTCGCCAACGACCGCTTCACCCCTTGCTGTTCACGCGCCAAGTCGGCCCGTCTGGTAATCGACTTTTGACACACATCCGGTCACCGGCCGGATTGACGACCGAGCGTTCGCCCGAGCCCTGCGGGGTTCCCGCTCCACGCAAGCAGACCACCATAACGAAAGAGGAGAGAGCAATGACGACCGATAGCAACAGTCCCTATCTGATGAATACCTGGCATGTCGCCGCCCTGTCGCAGGAAGTCGACGGCGAACAGCTGTTCCATCGCCGCCTCCTGGACACGCCGGGACTGATCTACCGGCAGGCTGACGGGACACCCGTGGCACTGCACGACCGCTGCCCGCATCGCTTCGCGCCTCTGCACCTGGGCTGGCGCGAGGGAGACGAGGTGGTCTGCCTCTATCACGCGCTGCGCTTCGACTGCTCCGGCCAGTGCACACGCAACCCCCACGGCCCCGGGCACATCCCAAAGGCCGCCCAGGTGCGGAGTTTCCCCGTGGTTGAACAATACGGCTTCATCTGGATCTGGATGGGGGACGAACCCGCCGACCTCGGTGAACTGCCGGATTTCGGCGAGCTGACCAGCGGACATCCCAACAGCGTCGGTTACACCTAGATGCCGGTGAAGGGTAACTACGAGCTCATCATCGACAACGTGATGGACCTCAGCCATATCGATCATGTACATGGCGAGATCATCACCACCCGGGGCCAGCTCACGCCGTTGATTCCCAACGTACGCGAAACCGACCGTTCCGTGTCCGCGCGCTGGGAGTGGAAGCAAACGCCGGCGATGATGATCTTCGCCAGCTTCCTGCCCGCCCCCGAAGCCGAGGCCAGGCATTTTTTCGACATCACCTGGACGCCGCCCGCCAACATCCAGCTCTCCGTCGGGGCGATCCAGGGCGATGGCGCACTCGACCTCGAAGACTGCATCGGCCAGTACGACCTCCACACCACCACGCCGGAGTCCGAGGACAGCACGCACTACTTCTTCGCCACCCGACGCAACCACCTGGAAGAGGACGGCGAATACAACCAGCAGAAAATCCAGGCCATGCACGCCGCATTCGAACAGGAGGACGTACCCATCATCGAAGCGGTGCAGCAGGAAATGGACACCACCGACTTCTTCGGCCTCAACCCCGTCCTCATGAGCAACGACGTGGCGCCGGTGAAGGTCCGCAAGCTACTCAGGCGATTGATCGAAATGGAAGGGCGCAAGGGGGCGCGCGGCCTAGTCGCCTCGCTCGACTCACCCCGTCATGACCGACGCCATGGGCGACGGTCATGACGGGCAGCACCGCAGACAAGGGTCTCTGCGGCGCTGTCGGCAACACGAAGGAAGAGCATGAACGACGAGCGCGTGAAGCGCCGGACGCTCATACCGCGGACACCGCGACACCCGATCGAGGAGAAGACGAAGATGTCCCAGAAAGGAATTCTCAGGCCCGGCCATGTATGCATCCGCGTCATGGATATGAATCAGGCCGTCAAACACTATACGGACCACCTTGGTCTCATCGAGACCGACCGCGACGATCAGGGTCGCGTCTATCTCAAAGGCTGGGACGAATACGACTGGTTTTCGGTGGTTCTGCGCGAAACGCAGGAAGCGGGAATGGATTTCATGGCCTTCAAGGTTCGCGATCGTGTCGCGCTCGATAGCCTTGAAAAAGACCTGAAGGCCTTCGGCTGCACCGTGGAACGGCTCCCGGCCGGCGAACTCAAGCACTGCGGCGAGCGAGTCCGATTCGACTCCCCCGCCGGTCATTACTTCGAACTGTATGCGGACAAAGACTATTACGGCAACGAAGTCGGCATCACGAACCCCGAGGCATTCGTCGACGGAATCAAAGGCATGGGGACACACCGCTTCGACCACTGCCTGCTCTACGGCGACGAACTGGACGGAAGCGTCAAGCTGTTCCGCGACGTGCTGGGATTCGATATAACCGAACGGGTCCTGGATGGAGACGTCATGGTCGGCGCATTCATGGCCTGCTCCAACAAGGCGCACGACGTCGTCATCATCAGGCACCCGGAGCCCGGCAAACTGCATCACGTCTCCTTCCTGCTCGACAGCTGGGAAGAAGTCCTGCGAGCCGGGGACATCATCTCGAAGTACGATCTGGCCCTCGACATCGGCCCCACACGCCACGGCATAACGCGGGGCAAGAGCATTTACTTCTTCGATCCATCCGGCAACCGTAACGAAATCTTCGCCGGCGGCAGCACATGGTACCCCGACCACCCTACGGTCACCTGGAACGCGGAAAAACTGGGCAAGGCGATTTTCTACCACGACCGCCAGTTGAACGAGAATTTTCTCAGTGTCGTGACGTAATCGAAGCCGCCACCGGCCGTCTGCCGACGACACGTCGAGGCGGCCGGTGGCGATGCGTCATCTTTTCGCAATGCGTTAAAGTAGAAGGTCGACTCACACGCGCGAGCACGGAATCATGGCCGGATCACTCTTCGATCAACTCAAACAGGCCGGTTTGGTCGACGACAAGAAGGCCAAGCAGGTCAAACGCGAGAAATACCAGCAGATCAAGCAAGGCAAGGGCAAGAAAGGCAAACAGCCTCAGGCGAAGCCCGACGATGCCGCGGCGCTCGCCGCCAGGGCCGCGCAGGACAAGGCCGAGGGCGACCGCCAGCTCAATCGCAAACGGCAGCAGCTACTGGCGGAAAAAGGCGAGCGGGCCGCACTGCGGCAAATGATCGAAGCCAACCGGCTGAGCGATTACGCAGGCGAACGCACCCACCACTTCACTGATGACGGCAAGGTGAAGACGCTATATGTGAACGACGACACGCACGCACGGCTGTCCGTCGGCAGCATTCGCATCGCGCACTTCGACAACGGCTACGCACTGGTGTCCGCCGCCACCGCCGAGAAGATCGCGCAACGCGACGCGAACGCCCTGATCCCGCTGCCGGAAGGCGATGCGACGCTCTCCGACGAGGATCGGGAGTACTACGCTAAGTTCGAAGTACCGGACGACCTGAGCTGGTAGTCGAGAACCGTCAAGGCTATAAGCAACCAGATCAAAAACGTAGGCTGCCACCCGGGAGAACGACTGATGTCGATAATCTTTACTCTTCCGAGATTTAAACATGACGCAAAAACACATAACTCATTGCATTAAAATATAAAAATCATTTAGGCGTGTTTTTTGCTTCGTTGTTAAACCGCAACCTATAAAGCCGGACCCCAAAGGCCAACGGAGGGGCAGGATCACAAGTAGCGAGGCATAGATCCATGACATACAAACTAATCAGACTCATCGCGGCTGTAGTCATTGCCGCAGGAGCGGCACAAGCTCACGCTGGCATCATCGGCTGGACCACCGTGGGCAACTCCGGCGTCTCAAACTCCACCGATGGAGTGGTCAGCATTCCAAGCGGTTATAGCAGCGTCAACTGGATCTCCACCTATGGTGGAATTGACAACAACAACGGCGGCTACGGCGGCACCAACGGTTCGACGGTGACATCCAATCCGTTCCTCGTATCGAATGCCGGCGACGCGCTGGCCTTCCAATTCGACTTCATCACCTCGGACGGTACGAGTTCCTTCCCAGACTATGCATGGGCGAATCTTTACGATTCCTCCAACAGCCTAGTCGCGACTTTGTTCACGGCAACCACGAACCCCTCTGGCAGCGCAGTCCCCGGGATTGGCGCTGGCCTACCGGCCATCAGTGCGACCATCAATCCGGCGGCCGTCACGATAACCACGGGCCCCGGCTCCACTGTCTGGTCTCCGCTCGGCACGTACTCGGGCGAATGCTATCAGGGCTATGGAAAAGGCTGCGGGAATACGGGCTGGGTGTCCGCCTCGTACGACATTTCCACTCCCGGTAGCTACTACTTGACCTTCGGAGTGGCCAATGCCGGGGATACCGAATACGACACGGGGCTGGCCTTCGCCGGTACGACCATCGGCGGCAAGCCTATCGGCAATGTTCCGGAACCGCCTGAGTTCGGCATCTTCGCTATCGGTCTAGCGATGATGGCATTACTCCGTCGCCGCAAACCAACCTAAATAGCTCTGGTGTATCGAATCAAAAAGCCGCCTTTACGGCGGCTTTTTGATCCGCTTCCTTCAGCTTCTCTTCCAGCGCGTCCACGCCGTCGATGGCGAAGAACTGGTCCTGCGTGCCCCAGTGGCCGAGCAGCGGCGCCTTGATCTTGCCGGCGTCGACGTAGTCGAGCAGCGGATAGCCGTACCAGGTGACGTTGGCGTCGCTCTCGGGAACGAACACCGCCGCCAGCAGGGTGAGCGCGCCGCCCATGCAGTAGCCCATCACGCCCGCCTTCGAGCTGCCCGATTCCTTGAGGTACTGCACCGCGCCACGGATGTCCTGCGTCGCGGCGTCGGCGAAGTCCAGGTCGTTCATCAGATGCTCGGCCTCGTTCGCCTCCAGCGCCAGTTTGCCGCGATACAGATCGGGCACCAGCGCGCGGTAACCGGTGGCGGCCAGCTTCTCGGCGACGCCCTTGATCTCGTCGTCCAAGCCCCACCACTCCTGGATCACCACGATGCCCGGCGCCTTGCTGCCCTGCGTCGGCTCGACCATGTAGCCGTTCGAGGTTCGGCCGTCCGGCCGCGTGTAGCTGATCATCTCACCCATGACGTCCTCCAATGAATTCATGAATCGACCGTAGCCTGCCACCCGGCACGCCCGAACGCGGCAGCTACGCATCTTGCACTGCAGATTATGACAGCCCGCCTACGTCTGATCGCCGCAGACCGGCTCGGTTCCCGAAAGCCGTTTCCGTCAGGCGGCAGACTGCTCCCGCGGCATCCATGTCAGGGCACCCCCGCTTCGCTATAATGGCCGATCCTGCGCACTCCCCCACGGTCCAGCAATGAACTTCATCGAAACCCGCGGCAACGACGACCAGCGTCCGGCCCAGGTCAGCTTCTCCCAGGCCATCCTCAGCCCCATGTCGTCCTTCGGCGGCATCTACGTGCCCGAGCGTTTGCCGACTCTGGATATCGAGTTCCTGCGCGCGCACCTCGAAGGCGACTACAAGACTCTGGCCCGCGACGTACTGGCCTCCTTCGAGCTGGATATCGACCCTGCGCTGATCGACGAGGCGCTGGCGCTGTACGACGGCTTCGACGACCCGGCCAACCCGGTGCCGGTGATGAAGGTACGCGACGACCTCTACGTCAGCGAGCTGTACCACGGCCCCACGCGCGCCTTCAAGGACATGGCCCTGCAGCCCTTCGGCGTCGTGCTCTCGGCACTCGCGAAGCAGCGCGGCGAGCAGTACCTGATCATGGCCGCCACCAGCGGCGACACCGGCCCCGCCACGCTGGAGACCTTCAAGGACCGGCCCAACGTCAAGGTCGCCTGCCTCTACCCGGACGGCGGCACCTCCGACGTGCAGCGCCTGCAGATGGTCACCGAGGACGCCGCCAACCTGAAGGTCATCGGCATACACGGCGACTTCGACGACGCCCAGTCCGCGCTCAAGCGCCTGCTCGGCTCCGAGGCCTTCCGCACCAAACTCAAGGAAAGGCACACCCACCTGTCGGCCGCCAACTCGGTTAACTTCGGGCGCATCATCTTCCAGCTCATCTACCACATCCACAGCTACCTGGAGCTAGTGCGCCAGAGCGCCATCGCGCTCGGCGGCCATGGACATCCTCAAGTCGTCCAACGTCGAGCGCGTGCTGTTCGACCTGTACGGCGCCGAACGCACCCGCGAACTGATGCGCCGGCTCGACGAGGAACGCCACTACGAGCTGAGCACCGACGAGCTGGACCGGCTGCAGGAAGTCTTCGCCGCCGACTGGTGCGACGACGACACGGCGAAGGGCTACATCCGCAAGGCCTTCGATGCCGGCTACCTGATGGACCCGCACACGGCGACCTGCTTCAAGGCCTACGACACCTGCCGCACGCGGAAGCTGGCGACCATCGCCTACTCGACCGCGGAGTGGACCAAGTTCTCCCCGACCATCGCCAACGCGCTGACCGGCGAGGTCGACGCGCACGACATCGACGCGCTGAAAACCATCGCGACGCAGGCGGA
The DNA here is from genome assembly GCF_037381185.1 of Acidihalobacter sp. NCBI lineage: Bacteria > Pseudomonadati > Pseudomonadota > Gammaproteobacteria > Chromatiales > Ectothiorhodospiraceae > Acidihalobacter > Acidihalobacter sp. The sequence goes on along the minus strand of NZ_JARRQY010000018.1, from coordinate 13,916 downwards.
GACGCCGATCCCGGCGCGCATCCAGGCGCTGTTCGACAAACCGGTCGCGCAGGGCGGCGTGGTCGACAAGGCCGACATCGAAGACGCGGTGTTGAGCTTTATCTGAGCAGAACCACTGCCCGAAACAGAACGACGGCATCGAGCAGCATGAGCGGACGGTCAACCAGTGACCGTCACGTCACGCCGTCAACACATCGCACCGAAAAACGATGCCCGGCCGCCGCAGCGCTTTTCAGCGCTCCGCACGCCAAACGCCGGCGCGCGGAGCATTGTCCTTATTCGCGCGGCCTACCGCCGGCGCCTGAAGATCGACTTCAGCCCGTGGTGAGTCTTCGCATGATGCGCGGCCGGCATCCCGCTTCGATTCTGCGGGTCCGTCGAATTCATGCTGCGATAAAGTGCCGTACCGAGAATGGAAGCCAGGTTGTTGCCGTGTTGCGTGCAACCGTGACAGTTTTGCGCGTTCATGGTCGATCCCCTCAATCCAGCGCACGCCCCTTAATCGTGCAGCCCGAATGTAACGACCATGCCTTACCGCATAACTTGACTTACGTCAAAGACTTAGAACATTTTTCCGCGTTGCCGACAAGCGGCATGAAAAGGGGGGACGAACAGTTCGCCAGCCCCGCCCTTCAGCACTCAAACGGCGGACGCAACCGCTTCGGCGAACTCGTCGATGGACTCCGGCCGAGTATCCCAGGCGCACATGAAGCGGCAACCGCCACCGGCGATGAACTCGTAGAAACTCCAACCTTGTTCACGCAGCCGCCCGGCCACTCCCGGCGGCAGTGTGGCGAAGACCGCGTTGGCCTCCGGCGCGCGCGGCGCCGACACCCCCCGGAATGGCCCGCAGCCTCTCGTGGAGACGCTTGGACATGGAGTTGGCGTGGCGCGAATTGGCGAGCCAGGTGTCGTCCTCCAGCAGCCCGAGCCAGGGCGCGGAGATGAAGCGCATCTTGGAGGCTAGCTGCCCGGCCTGCTTGACGCGGTAGGCGAAGTCCTCGCTGAGCTTGCGGTCGAAGAACACCACCGCCTCGCCCACCGGCAGACCGTTCTTGGTGCCGCCGAAGCACAAGACGTCGACGCCGGCGCGCCAGGTGACGTCCACAGGATGGCAGCCCAGCGCGGCGACGGCGTTGGCGAAGCGCGCGCCGTCCATGTGCACCCGCAGTCCGTGCACCTTCGCCATGTCCGCGACGGCGCGCACCTGCTCCACGGAGTACAGCGTGCCCAGCTCGGTGGCCTAGGTCAGGGTGACGACCTTGGGTTTCGGATAGTGGATGTCGCTGCGCTTGACGATCAGCGCCTCGACCGCCTCGGGCGTGAGCTTGCCGGCATCCTCGCCGTCCGCCGTCTCGCCGATCAGCAACTTGGAGCCGTTGGAGAAGAACTCGGGGCCGCCGCATTCGTCGGTCTCCACGTGCGCGACGTTGCTGCAGATGACCGAGTGATAGCTCTGGCACAGACTGGCCAGGGCGAGCGAGTTGGCGGCCGTACCGTTGAACACGAAGAACACGTCGCAATCGGTCTGGAACAGCTCCCGCATCGCCTCGCATACGGACTCCGTCCATTCGTCGTCACCATAGGCCGGAACGTGTCCGCTGGCGTTGGCGAGGTTGAACCAGTGCGCGGCCTCGGGACACATGCCGGCCAGATTGTCGCTGGCGAACTGCTGGCGGTTTTCGGTGACGGTCGTGATCATGATGGAGTCCCGTTAAACACGGGCAAGCTAATCATCGCCCACTGCACCTTTAAGACAGCGATCCGCCAATCCGCGCGTGCAGGGCAGCCGCGTCAACGCGCGTCCGTCCTGAACACCCCGGCATAGCGATAAATCTGCCCAAACAAAGGATGCCGAAGACGAAAGTCCGTGGCGAAACGGGTGTCGTCCATCGCCTGTTCCACGATCGTGGTGTGTCCCAGCAACAGCCACCCCGGCATCGGCAGCTTCACCCTGCCCAGCCGCAGGACGAAACATTCGCCTTCGTAGAGCAGCCTGCCGTCTTCGACACGCACCGCCATGCACAGTCCGAACACGGGGATGACGTAGTCGATGATGCGGTTTCCTCCGGCATGCTCCCAGCGGCTCCGGAACCCGATGACGCGCCCATCGGGAAACGTCGTCCTGCGTTTCCAGTACTGTGTCCGGCCCCGCATGTCTTTCTCGGCCCGGGTCGGCACCGCCTCGCCCCGGCGATTGATCAGCGTGCCCAGCAGGCGGAGCAGGTTCAGCAGCGGCTGCATCGCGCCGGGGTATTCGATGTCCAACTCACCCACGTCGACGTTGGGCCCGCTCTGGTGATGAGCACGCAAGGAGTCGGGCAATTGCTTCCATTGCGCGCCCAAGGCCTGTTGCATCAGATTGTACTGGCGCATCTCGCTCCCCCTGACAGACCGTCAAATGTGTTTGAACACCTTGCTGCAACATGCGTAGAACGTCCGGACTCAGCAGCGGGAATATCGGCTCGGTGAGCTGCGAGGCCAGGCGCGCGATAGGGATACGGAGTCGAAACCACCCGCGCGGCGGACCGGCGGCTCTTGAAGCGCAGCCGTTGCAGCCAGTCGGCGAACTCCAGCGCCTGGGGACCGACCACCTCGATGGTCCGCCGGGCAGGTTCGGTGGTCAGGCAGAGCAGCACCGTGGCGACCAGATCGTCGACATGAACCGGCTGGATCTGCTGCCGCCCGTGATCCACGACCGGAATCACCGGCAGCGCCGCCAGGCTCCGAAACAGGGCGTCACTCCTGCCGTCCGGTCCGTAAACCAGGGAAGGTCGCAGCACGAACCAGTCCAGCGGCAGGCCCCGCAACATATCGTCGGCCGCCTTCTTGGTCTTGTGATAGCGCGTCACGGCCCGCCCGTCGGCACCCAGCGCGGAGATCTGAATCACCCGGCGCACGCCGGCCTCCGTGCAGGCGTGGAACAAAGCCGCCGGCGCGCAGGTATGCAGCACCGGAAAGGACTGGCCGCGGCTTTCGGCGATGATCCCGACGCTGTTGATGACGGCCTCGACGCCCGTCAGATATTCCCGCCAATCGGCGGCGGCGCGCAGGTCATTGAAGTCTCCGCCGGTGCGGCGCCCAAGCGGCACCAGTTCGTGCCCGGCGGCGATCAGTGCGGGTTTGATGTGCCGCCCGATGAAGCCGTCGGCGCCGGTCAGCAGGATTCGCATGGCTCTCCCCGAATGTGCGATTCGAGGTCAGCCTAGGCAGAGCGGCGAGCCGGAGTCGACGCAGCCCGCAGCTTGCGGAAGTTGCCCGGGGTCATCCCGGCAATCTCGCGGAAGGCATCGTATTTAATCAGTGTATCCCAGGCGCCCAGACTGGCTGATGGCGTAGCCTCGAGTCGATTCCGGGGATACGCTTGGGAGGCGCGATGCGGATTCAAGCCACCCGGCTCGGTTGACTGACCGCGAGGGCTACGAGATGACAAGGTCGACGAACAGATTTGTCTGGTACTCGACGCTGTTGATGCCGATGCTGGCACCGATGACGGCGCAGACCGCCCCTGCGGGCACGGTCCGGCAATCGGTGACGCCGCTGCCGCAGGACCACGACCTTTACGCGGCGACCCATGACGGGTGTGAGCTACGTCGCGGGCGGCGACAGCATCATTGTCGCCAGCAAGGATGCCGGCACGAGCTGGTCGACGGAATTCCGTGGCGAGGGATTGTTTTTACACGCCGTCGCCTGGGGCGGCGGCTCGATCCTCACCAGTCCGGACGGACGGCACTGGACCGAACAAGCCTTCAAGACGCCGCATACGCTCCTCGCCCTGATCCGGGCCGGTACACGATGGGAAGGCACGGTGCTCACCAGTGCAGATGGAAGACGCTGGACAGCCCGAACCTTCGGGTTCTCGCAGACGTTGTACTACGTCACCTCGGACGGCACCCGCTTCGTCGCCGTCGGCTGGCACGGAGCGATCCTGGGGAACGAAGACGCCCGCCTTGCCATGAGGCAGCCCGTGTTCCCGCAAGAGCCAGTCCGTCACGAAATACGGCATGTGCACTATGTCACTTCCTGGATTCCTGCGCTTCAAGCCAGAGTTCGAAGATGAGCACCGACGTCAGCAGATGGTCATGGTCGGCACGCCCCGAAACATGCTCCGAAACAGGTGTTCCAGGAACCGCTTCTCGAAAATCCCCCTGGCCGATGGGTTGGCGCCAAGAATCGTGTCATGCACGAAGTCCTTCAGCGGGCCTCGAAACCAGACACCGGTGGGCTGACTGAAACCCCTGCCCTTCTTCCTGCCCAGAATATCGTCGGGCACGATGCCGCGCAGCGCATCCTTGAGCAACAGCTTGATCCCGTCCGACTCCGTCGTCGGCCGGCGGATCTGGAAGTCGCTCGGAATCTGCAGGGCAAGCTCCACGAGGCGGCGGTCAACCAGCGGAGTCCGGTTCATGATGCCGTGGGCGCTCGCCATTCTTTCGTTCTTGTAGAGCAGGTCATCGGGCAGGAAAGTCTTGATGAGGCCGTACTGATAGAGGTTCAGCGGGTCCTCCAGGCCGCTCTGGGCCAGATAGGCCTTGCCGGTCGCGTAGGGATCCGGACCGCCGTGGTACCGGGAGGCGAGCAGACGGTGACGCGCGGCCGTGTGGTACAGCGGACGCCAGGTCAGCCGGCGTTCGTCATCGGGCATCGCCAGTCCGGCGCACATTCGGCGAACGCGCGTCCAGGTGCTATCCCCGATAGGGATGGAATTCGCCACCAGGCCGAAGCTCATCCGGCGCAAGAGATGGGGGATTCTCAACAAAGGCGCCAGGCTGCGTTCCCCCTGCGTGTTTCCCGCCGGAAAGAGTTCATCCGGCCCTTCGCCTTCGTAGACGACCCGATAGCCGTCGCCACGCGCCATGCCGAACGCGCCGTACATGCCCACGAAGGCCGCGTCATTGACGGGTGAATCCAGAAAGCCGACGGATTTCCGCAGCAGATCGGCGTAGTCCATCGGCCCGAGGGCCTGGTTGTGCTGTTCGATGCCCAGCTCGCGAGCGATGATTTCCTGTAGCGGTGCATCGCTGAACACAGATTCATCGAAATCGACGGAAACGCCATGCACCTTCGCCGGGCGATCAGGGTCGTAGACGAGGAGGGATGCGACGCTGCTCGTGTCTATGCCGCCGCTGACCAGTGCACACACGTCCTTCGCCACGCCCCGGCGAATGGCCACGGCACTCTGCACGGTACGGCGCAGCCGGTCGCGCAATTCCTCGCGGCTGGACGAAAGATCCTCCCGCACCTCGTGCAGGCGCCAGTAATCGCGCTGCCCGTATCGACCGGCCTGCCACGCCAGCGCATGGCCCGGCCGCAGCGCGAATATATTGCGGTACATCGTGCTCGGCGGAGAAAGGGCCTTTGCCGCAAAGAAAGCGTCTACGGAGGCCTCCTCCAGTTCATCGTCGACGAGTCCGGAGGCTAGGATGGCCGGAATGGTGCTCGCGAAAACGATGCCCTCGGGCACCGGAGCGAAAAATGCCGACCGACTGCCGACATGGTCACGGACCAGTTGGAGCGTCTCCTCGCCGGCATCCCAGATGGCCACCGTGAATGCGCCAACGGCATCGCGCGCGCAGTCTCCGGCCAGTTCCCCATAAGCCTCCCCAAGGCGGGCGAGGCCGTCATCCGTATAGCCCCCACCCGGGACGGGGGCATCGCCGGTCTGGTAGACCTCCCCCTCGCCAGCAAGCAACACCCTGCCGTCGGCATGGGACGACAGGTGTTCACCCGTCATGAGCACATTGGCTCCTCCGGGGGTCTCCGTTCTCAGAATGCCCTGGCCATCGACCGCCCGGAACGCCATGGTCCGGACCATGCGCCTGACCGCAGCCTCGATTTCGTTTGTGTCCCGCCCACCGACAATCCCCGCAATGAAACCCATGGCGCACCCCCCGTTGGTATCCCTGAATCGGCCTGGGAATTCTTCATTCCGCGTGCTGGCGGCTCGTCCATGAACCGACACATCCCTGCCTCGGGCGCGCCGGATCGTCGACAGCCCCAGCACTCACGACCAAATAATTCAGTAATATTCTTATGGTTTAATAAAACGGAAAACGCAAGGCGCGGCCACGAATGCGAGCGGCGCCATTCTCAAAGGCACGTTCGTTCGCCCCCGGCCTCACCCCGCATAGCGCTCGACGAAACGCCTGAGAATCGCTTGCGCGTGCGGTGTCTGCGCGCCCTCCACCACCACGATCAGCGAATCGACCTCATGCGGCTGGAAATACCCGTGGTGCTTGTACACGTGGATGCGGGTCGCAAAACCCTCCGCATCTCCTTCCCGATGGAACGGCGTGGCGTACACGTTCAGCCTCACGCGGAACATCGGCGCCGGGCATGCCTAGCCGGTCATCAACAGCACCGCGCCTTCGGGCACCTCGTCGCAGGCCTCCTTGTGGCCGAGCAGCACGTCGATCGACCCAGGGAGCCCCACCAGCAGCGGATCGCCGACACCGGCCTCGGTCAACTGCAGGCTCACGCAACCGGCCGCCTCGCCATACATCCTGGAAATCAGGGCACTCAGATACGAGCCGAGCAGACCGTTGCCGGAACACGCCGCCAGGAAGGGAACGTCCTGTGCCACAATCTCATCGAACAGACGCACGAAATCCCGTTCGATCCTGCAGTGGATGGCGCTCTTTTCAGCAGCAGGCGTGCTGAGGTCGAAAGGGCTGCCACCGACGATCACCGCACTGTTCAGCGCTTCGGAAACGCTGCTCGTCTCGATACGCATGCGCACCGTGTCGGACGCTTAGAGCCCACCGTATTTGAGGATGGCCCGATATTCGCTGTCCGAAGCCCCATCCTCCGGACGCAACTACATTGGCGCCCGCATTCCCCTTTTTGGGTTCTTCCAGACATCATGCCTTGGTGCGCAAGCGGCTCACCAGCAGATTGTCCTGCAGAATCTCGCCCTTGAGCACTGTGATTTCGTTGACATCCCATCGGCCGCGGCTACAGCACGAAATTCGGTCTGCCCCGCGACGCAATCTCGAGAGAGTCCCGGACGCTCATTGAGTCAGCGGAAATAAGCGCTTGGCGTTACCCCGAACTGGCGCTTGAACATGGTGGTGAATGCACTCGGGCTGTTGTAGCCCAAGTCGAGCGCCACATCGACCACCTTGGCGCCGCAAGCAAGCTGCTCCAGCGCGGCCAGCAGGCGAGCCTGCTGGCGCCACTGGCCGAAAGTCATGCCGGTCTCGCGTACGAAACGACGCTGGATGGTCTTGGGGTCGACGCCTTGCCGTGCCGCCCAATCTCCCAGGGTGGAGGCGTCGTCGGGCGTCGCCGCGAGCGCGGCGCAGATGGTCAGCAGGTCCGGATCGGTCGGCTGTGGCAGACGTAGCGGCAAACTGGGCAGCACGGTCACCTCGTCGAGCAGCAATTCCATCAGGCGGCCATCACGGCTGCCGGCGATATACGGCCGTGTCACGTCGATGGCAGCCAGGATCAGCTCGCGCAGCAGGGAGGGGATGCCCACCACCTGGCACTGCATCGGCAGGTCCGGGCGCGCATCGGGGCGGATGTAAACGGTACGCACCTGGACGTCGCCAACCATGCGGATGCGGTGCTCGACCCCCGCGGGCATCCATAGGCCGCGCGTCGGCGGCACCACCCACTGACCGGTCGCGGTCGCGACCACCATCACACCCTGCACGGCGTGGATGAGTTGAGCCGTGGCGTGCTTGTGTGCCGACACCTGATAGCCCGAGGGGTAGTCGACCGCCTTACCGACTACGGGCGAGACCCCGCGATCCAGACTGTTGCCGGCGTTGAAATCGGTAGCCATGTCCATTTCGAGAAGGTCCATGCCTATATTTGGTGAGACGGACAGCCATGTTACCCGATAGACTCGGCCTCGCCCCAATTCGGAAAAGCATTGCCATGAATACCTCCGCCGCTTACCGCGTCCTGGGTGCGATCAGCTTTTCGCACTTCCTGAACGACACCATGCAGTCGCTGCTGATCGCCTCCTACCCGCTGTTCAAGAGCGGGTTCGATCTCAGCTTCGCCCAGATCGGTCTGATCACTCTATCCTTCCAGTTCACGGCCTCGCTGCTGCAGCCGCTGGTAGGCGCGTATACCGACCGCCATCCCAAGCCGTTCTCGCTAGCCGTGGGTATGGGCTTTACCCTGATCGGCCTACTTCTGCTGTCGCAGGCCACCACCTTCCCCATGCTGCTCCTGGCGGCGGCGCTGGTCGGCAGCGGCTCTTCGATCTTCCATCCCGAAGCATCGCGGGTGGCGCGCATGGCCTCGGGCGGACAGCACGGCCTGGCGCAGTCCATCTTCCAGGTCGGAGGCAATGCCGGGCAGGCCTTCGGGCCGCTGTTGGCGATCTGGATCGTGCTGCCGCATGGGCAGAAGAGCCTGGCCCTGTTCTCGCTCATCGCCCTGCTGGGCATGATCGTGCTGAGTGGCGTCGGAGTCTGGTATCGCCGCCAGCACCGCAAGCCCAAGGCGGCGGCATCGAGCGATGGCCATGACTTGCCGCGCGGCCAGGTGCTTCAGACCCTGGCGGTGCTGATGGCGCTGATGTTCTCCAAGTTTTTCTATCTGGCCAGCATCAGCAGCTACCTGATCTTCTACATGATGGCGCACTATCACGTCGCCACCAGCGTGGCGCAGTACCACCTGTTCTATTTCCTGTTCGCGGTAGCGGCCGGCACCCTGCTGGGCGGGCCGATCGGCGACCGTATCGGGCGCAAGCGGGTGATCTGGATCTCCATACTCGGCATTGCGCCGTTCACGCTGGCGCTGCCTTATGTCGGATTGGCCGCTTCGGCGGTGCTGAGCGTGATCATCGGCTTCATGTTGGCTTCGGCCTTTCCGGCCATCGTGGTCTACGCCCAGGAACTGATGCCGGGCAGAACCGGTACGGTTTCCGGCCTGTTCTTCGGGCTTGGATTCGGGCTGGGTGGCATCGGTGCGGCGGTGCTGGGCGGGCTCGCCGATCACTGGGGCATCGTCGCGGTCTACAAGCTGTGCTCTTTCCTGCCCCTGATCGGCCTGCTGGCGGTGTTCCTGCCGGATCTGCACCGGGCTCGTCCCACCGTCAGCGCGCCAGTTTCAGCTTGACCGCGCTTTGGTGATACAGGTCGAGGTTACGTCTCGCAATCGGATATCAATATACGCATAGCAAGAATTCATGGTCATGCGTGATTTCTAGACCCGGTCGTGCACTGCTCTGGCGAGGTCTTTTGCTGAATAGATAGGCAATAGTGCCGGCACCGCAGCAGATCGCCCCGCAACCACATATCGGCGCGCCTCAGGGCGCGCCGATGGACCCTGGTTGAACTCAGACGATGGCCGCCTCGGCGAATACGAGGATCGGTTCGGGGCACGCATCCGGCGCGAACATGCCGATATCGAAGAGGCGGTGCTGAGTTCATCCGAGCCGGGCGGCTTCAGGCTGTCTGCTCCGCATACAGTTGCGCAACCCAGTCGATGAACACCCGCACCCTGAGGTTCAGCTGCCGGCTCTGCGGATAGAGCACGTACACCGGCGTCGGCGACGGCGGCGTGTCCGGCAGGATCTCTATCAGCGTGCCGTCCGCGAGCGAGCGTTCGACGGCATAGCGCGGCACTTGGATGATTCCGAGTCCGGCGAAGGCGGCGTTCCGATAGGTGTCGGCCGCATTCACCGTGAGCGCGACCGTCGGCGACGCGGTCCGGCAGACGCCGTCGACAATGAACTCCAGGGGCAGGACACCACCGGTCGCGGAGGAATGAAAGCCGACCATGCGATGTCCCGCCAGCTCATCCCAACTCCGAGGCAGACCGAAGCGCTCGACGTAAGCGGCCGATGCCACCGTCGCTTCCCTCAGCACGGCAATGCGTCGCCCGACGAGCCCGCTGTCCTGCGGCTCCCCGGCGCGCAGCACGCAATCAATCCCTTCGCGCACCAGATCGACGTACCGGTCCGTCTCGCTCAGGAACAGCTGGACGTCGGGGTACTGCTCGAAGAACCCGGGCAGCGCCGGGACGATGAAGCTCCTGGCCTGCGGCCCGTTGACGTCGACGCGCAGCGGACCGCGAGGCTTCGAGCCGCGAAAGGCGCTTTCCGCCTCCTCCAACTCCGCCAGGATCGACAGGCAGGACCGGTAATACGCCTCGCCGTCGAGGGTGACGCGAACTTGGCGCGTGGTGCGCTGGAGCAGGCGCACGCCAAGACGCGTCTCGAGCCGTTTGATCGTATCCGTGACGGTGGAGGCGGGCAGTTCTAGGTCCTCGGCCGCGCGGATGAAGCTGCGCCGCTCCACGACGCGCACGAAGACATGCATCGAGTCGATACGATCCATTATTCGTAAATCTCGAATTGTGTTACCTAAAACTATCAGATTATTTGTTCTTCATGAATTGCCAGTATGACGCCATCCGGTCGTGGCCGTACCGGAACCACCGGCACATGAGGAACATTTCGATGACGAACGACACCACCAGAATCGCGCTGATCACCGGCGCCAGCCGCGGCCTCGGGCGCAGCATGGCGATCGCCCTCGCCCGCAAGGGCGTCGATGTGATCGGCACCTACCACAGCAATACGGAGGAGGCCGCAGCGGTCACCGCCACGGTCGAAGCGCTGGGGCGCAAGGCGGCGATGCTGCAACTCGACACGGGCGATGCGGCGAGTTTCCCCGCATTTGCCGAACGCCTGCAGCAGGCGCTGGCGGACGGGTGGGAACGTTCGCATATCGACTACCTGGTCAACAACGCCGGCATCGGCGTTCACGCCTCCTTCGCGGAAACCACCGAGGACGACTTCGACCGCCTGATGAACATCCACCTGAAGGGCGTGTTCTTTCTCACTCAGCGGCTGCTGCCGCAGATCGCCGATGGCGGACGCATCGTGAACCTGTCGAGCGGCCTGACCCGGTTCAGTCTGCCGGGCTATGCCGCGTATGCCGCGATGAAAGGCGCGGTCGAAGTGCTGAGCCGCTATCTCGCCAAGGAGTTGGGGCCACGCGGCATCGCCGTCAACACGATCGCCCCGGGCGCCATCGAAACCGACTTCGACGGCGGCGCCGTGCGCGACAACCGGCAGATCAACGATTTCATCTCCAGCGTCACCGCGCTCGGCCGCGTCGGACAACCCGACGACATCGGTCCGGCCGTGGCTTCGCTGCTGACGGAGGACAACCGCTGGATCACCGCGCAGCGGATCGAAGTCTCCGGCGGCATGTTCGTCTGAGCCACGACCGGCGCCGCGGGCGGGGAATGACGTGTTCCTCGCCCGCCCCGGTCAGACAGCCGCCGCGACCGCCTCGGCGAACGCGTCGATGGATTCGGGGCGCGTATCCCAGGCGCACATGAAGCGGCAACCGCCGCCGGCGATGAACTCGTAGAAACTCCAGCCCTGCTCGCGCAGCCGTTGGGTCGCCCCCGGCGGCAGCGTGGCGAAGACCGCGTTGGCCTCAGGCGCACGCGGTGCCGAGACCCCCGGAATGGCCCGCAGCCTCTCGTGGAGACGCTTGGCCATGGCGTTGGCATGGCGCGCATTGGCGAGCCAGGTATCGTCCTCCAGCAGCCCGAGCCAGGGCGCGGAGATGAAGCGCATCTTGGAGGCCAGCTGACCGGCCTGCTTGACGCGGTAGGCGAAGTCCTCGCTGAGCTTGCGGTCGAAGAACACCACCGCCTCGCCCACCGGCAGTCCGTTCTTGGTGCCGCCGAAGCACAAGACGTCGACGCCGGCCCGCCACGTGACGTCCGCCGGATCGCAGCCCAGCGCGGCGACGGCGTTGGCGAAGCGCGCGCCGTCCATGTGCACCCTCAGTCCGCGCGCCTTGGCGGCATCCGCAATGGCGCGCACCTGTTCCACGGTGTAGACCGTGCCCAATTCCGTCGCCTGGGTCAGGGTGACGACCTTGGGTTTCGGGTAATGGATGTCTTTGCGCTTGACGATCAACGCCTCGACCGCCTCGGGCGTGAGCTTGCCGGCGTCCTCGCCGTCCGCCGTCTCGCCGACCAGCAGCTTGGAGCCGTTGGAGAAGAACTCCGGCCCACCGCACTCGTCGGTCTCCACGTGCGCGACGTCGCTGCAGATGACCGAGTGGTAGCTCTGGCACAGACTGGCCAGGGCGAGCGAGTTGGCGGCCGTACCGTTGAACACGAAGAACACGTCGCAATCGGTCTGGAACAGCTCGCGCATCGCCCCGCAGACGGACTCCGTCCACTCGTCGTCGCCATAGGCGGGAACATGGCCGCTGGCGTTCGCCAGATTGAACCAGTGCGCGGCCTGGGGACACATGCCCGCCAGATTGTCGCTGGCGAACTGCTGGCGGTTTTCGGTGACGCTGGTAATCATGGGGTCGGGCTCAAAAAGCGGGATTTTACTCTCAAACCCGCGCTAACGAGATTAGCGTTGGTTCACTCCGGGCGTCGTTCGGGAGCGTTGCACCCGAGAGCCAACACCTACCCCGGAATGCGGCAGATGCTGTGCGATGCTTGCTTGTCACTCAAGGATAAGTGCGCGATTGCTCACTGGATGGGAGAAATTGGTGTAAATGGTAAAGCGTCACCGTAATTCGCATAAGGCTAGATCCGCCCCCCGATGTCGTGCTCGCTCAGGGTTTGGCACCGTCCCCACCGCCGACCGGTCTGCAGAGGCCGTAATGGTTCCCCACGGCCTCAGGCTTGTCCGTCAGCTCACAGACAAAATCGGGCGGTTGTCCATCGAGCTCGGTATTCGCCGCAAAGGTCAACTTGCCGTGCCTCCAGCCCTCGTAGTCGACACCTTCAAAGCGGATGACGATCGATTGGTTGACGACCGGCTGTCCCGGCGAGATGCGCCACAGCCATCCGAGTTGCTTCACGATGGCGGGGAAGTGAAATTTCCCATCCGCATCGGTTACCGCGCGCTGCACCCGGTTCTTCGTGTCATCCGCGGAAATACGAGCAGTCTCGCTCACTTCCGCCCCCTCGACCGGCTTACCCTGCCTCAGCACGGTGCCGTGAACCTCGGAGAACAGCACCCAGTTCCTCGGAGCACCCATCGCACAACCTCCCGTCATCAACGACAGCAAACCCATAGCCGCCAGCCATGCAACCGCTCGCATCGTCATCACTCCGTTGGGGCCCAAAACGTTGCCAAGGGCACGTTCCTACACCATGCCACGGAGCGACCCGACGCACATGATCGTCGCCGGCAACATCCGCATGAAGTGGCATCGTCGCACCCTCTCTTCATGGCATGTCACCCCCAGCTAGACCTGCCCGGCATACCACAGCGCATCGTCCAGCGTATAAACAACCGGCTGTCCAGCGCTCAGGGCGACACCGACAGCTAGCTGACTCTAAACGTTGGCTGACGTTCGTTCGTTTCCGGATCTCTTCGAGTGCGTCCTCTGGCCGTGCCGTGAGATAGCCCGCCCCGCCGCCCGCTTCGGCGAACACGACCGCGATGGAATTAGTGTAAAGGGTAAAGTGTCACCGTATTAGCCGTAATTCCAGAATGGCCTTGTAGCGTCCCTCGAACAGGTGCCCGACGCGCTCGTGACGGCGATGGCTGTACTGCGTGTATACCCCAACTTAGGTGCCACCGTAATTCTGACCCCGGCATCCTGTGCAAGTCGGCAAGCAGCAAAAGTCCACGAACCTTTGACTTGATTACCACTTTTTACTTATGGTTGTTGTGGCTCTCCTACTCTCAGGAAACCAGATGCCCGACCCAACATGACGACCATCATCCTGCCCCGCCTCCCCATTCAAGCGGACTCCATGCAGCGCATGCTGGATCTGCCCCCTGACTGCATCCACGGCTTTGGCTTCACAACGCCGAAGACGCTGTAGCCCAATACACCGTATATGCTCGGCGAGCGCAAAACCGATCATGATCGCCGTATCATGGGCCTGCTCTCGCAACAACCCGCAAACCACACGCTCCGGGATCTGTCTCTGGCCTACGGCAGCGAGAACAC